>DATKYL010000099.1:0-8597 GCA_035528515.1 Acidobacteriota bacterium
TGCGCTATCACAATCGTCAGGTCGGGGAAATCGACCGCGACGTCGTCGATCGCAAGCGGATTGCCGTACTTGATCCGTGCTCCCTTGAAGATCGTCGTGCCGGTATGAAATGTGACCGGGACACCGCGCCGCGCGCACCCCTCATAGATCTTCGGGAGAATCGTGTTCCCTTCAAGGTAGGCGTTCGGCGCGACTGCCTGATGCGGCGGGTGGATCTTGATCGCGGCCAGACCCCACTCATCGAGTATCTGCGCCAACTCGCCGTCAGGGTCCTTGGAATTGTGCGGGTCGATCGAGCCGTAGGCAAACATCCGGTCGCGGTGATCGCGGATGTAGTCGGCCGCAAAACGATTCACGGAGAAATCGAACCCCATGATCTCCGGGGCAACGTAATTGACGATCCCGACCCGGGCGATCCCCGCTTGATCCATCAGATCGATCAGCGCCGTCGGATTCTCGGGAATCGACTTGAAGGCTGCGAAACCATCGTGCGCCGACTCGAGTTGCGCGAGGATTGGGGGGTGGACCATCTCCCACGGCGTCACGTGGATGTGAATGTCAATCACTCCGTCGGGAATCGAGCGAGCGGGCATCGCGCCTCCATGCGAACGGGACTGTCGCCGGTCCCGGAGAGAGACATAATAATGAATGTCGGGCGATCGGCGTAGTCCGCAGTGGGCAACCGAAGGGGCCGCCGTCAATCTCTTGGCTTGAGATGTACCGGACGGAGATAGGCCAGCCCCGCGAATATATACAGCAGGAGGCCCGGCCACAGGATGTATTCCGCGTAGGGCTGCCAGGCGAACGCGTAGAAGAGGAGCACAATCCCCCAGAGGAGCGCCGCGTAACGTCCGATGTCGATCGACGACGGGAGATGCCCCCGGCTGCGGTACCAGAGCCAGCCCCCGAAGAGAATCGCGACATCACGCGCGACGGTGATCCCGAAAGCCCAGATCGGCAGATCGCGGTGGACGACACAGAAGACCCCCACCGCCAGGGAGGCGACCTTGTCGCCCAAGGGATCGAGCAGCTTGCCCCACTGCGTAACCTGGTTTAGGCGGCGGGCCAGATAACCATCGGCGACGTCGGAGGCGATCCCGTAGAGGATGATCACCCCGCCCCACCAGTCGGAGATCGCGGACGAGACCATCACCCACCACCAGACCGGGATCACCGCCAGGCGGGATAATGACAGGATGTTCGGTACGGTCCAGAATCGATCCGTCATGGCGGGCAATATTCGGCCACGATGAGACCACGTCAAGGACAGCCGTCAGGATTGCCGCGTCTCAGCGCTCATCGAAGAAGAAACGCACCGTGTCTGAGGCGGCGACGCGGCAGTCCGACGCGGCCTTGGGGACCGACTGGCCGTTGACCAGATAGAGCCAGTACCCGCCCTCGCCGTTGCGCCGGGGGCCGATCCCGGTGACCATGGTGCCGAACGAGTACTCTTCGAGATCGAGCGTCAGGCCGGCACTGCCGGCGGCGGCCCGCAGCCAGTCGAGGATGACGACCGAATCGGCGCCGACAGCGACGAACGTGTCGGCCGAGTCGGGGGTGTAGGCGATGACCAGCGCGCCGGGCTGGGCCAGGCTCCGCACGGTTTGCGGGGCCTCTCCCCCGGTTTGGCAGGAGAGGAGGGCGGATAGGAGGACGATTGGAGCCGCGTAACTCGTGAATCTCATGCACAACCTCAATTCAATGACGTACAGCCCCAGCAGAGAGTATCCGACCAACCCCGGAAGACGACATTGACGATCATCACGACATCCATGACATCGACTCGGCAGTCGGCGTTCACGTCGGCGGAACCGGGCGGATCGGGGAGCGCGCCGCCGCGGAAGGCGATGTTGACGATACTGACGACGTCGAGGACATTCAGGATACCGTCGTGATTCAGATCGCCCGGACGCCGGTTGGTGACCAACGCCATCGATACCGGCCCGTCGCCGACCTCCCACGCCAGCAAGATCGACCCGGTTGCATTATGTTCGAAGATCTGATCGGCACCAAAACACACGGCGTATACGCCACCCTCTAACCGCGGGATCACTTGCCCGACACCCTGTCCCGAGTTCAGGGGATCGGAGGAATCGTTCAGGACAGTACGGGTCACCGCGTCATACCGATAGATCTCCCCGTCATCGACATACCCGCCCGCGGCCAGGTAGCCGTTCCCGCGGCAGTCGATCGCGATGTCCCCCGGCGATCCGCCGAACGGGATCGAATCCACCACACTGCGGGTGGACGGATCGATCACATAGACAATCCCGAACTGATCGTAGTAGTTGCCGGTGCAGACGACATGGACGGTAGTATCAGGCGCGTGCACCAGCGCTTGGGGATTGGTACCGACCGGGATCGTCGCTGTGACACTCATTGTTTCGAGGTCAATAACGGAGATCGTCCCCGGGTCGTAGAGAAAAGTATTGAAATCGAAACCGGTGTTGGCCACCCACAAGTCGCCGTCGACCATCAGCATTCCCTCCGGTCCCTTGCCGACCGCGACACGCGTCAACACCGACTCACCGACAGGATCGACGAACGCCACCTCCCCCGCGACCAGAAGCGAGACGGCCCAGAGGTTGTCGGAGATCACGATGACGTCCCAGGGATTGTCACCCTCGTCGAATTCAATCGTATTCGTGACATCATAGGTTTCCGGATCGATGACCCACAGATCGTCGGAAATCGAGTTGACAACCAGCAGGTGTTCGCCGTCGTAGCGAATGCGATTGGGCACCAGACCGAGTGTCATAACATTAATCGTCACGGAACTGTCGGCGCGATCGATCAGGGTCAGGGTCTCGCCCAGACCATCTACGACGTAGAGACGATCGATGTCCTCGGCCACTGCGAGGCCGGGGCGCGTCGTCGCGAGTGCGAGCACGAACAGCACCAGCACTGAACGCGTGTTTCCTACGAGTCTCGTCTTCATGATGCTCCCTCCATATCTGATATCTCAGAATTCCAGCGTCGCACCCAGTGTCCAGGTACGGGCCGGCGATGGGTATCGTCCGAGCAGTTCAATGCGTTCGTTCGTCAGATTGGTGATCGTAGCGCGTAGGACGGCACGGGGTCTCGCCCGCCGCACGTTGAATTCGCAGCCCGTATCAAAAACCCGATACGGGTCGAGCCATTTGGTTCCGGCGCGCAGGGTGAAACGTCGCGACACCCAGCGGGCGTCGCCGTGCACGGACAAGCGGCCCCAGGAGCCGTAGAGTGACAGCGCGTGCGTATGACGCGGGGTGAAGACCAGCATGCTGTCGTTGTATTGCCGGTCGCCGGTGCGGTCGTGCGAATCGGTGAAGACATGGGTGTATGCGACGGTTAATCGCCTGGGGTTGCGGTCGATCGTGTAGCGGATCTGATCCTCGCGCCCCGCGACATAGGCGGCGTCGAGGTTGACCGGCTGGTAGGCGGGCGGTACGCCGCGCTTGTCCCAGACGATCACGTCGGTGAGCGACCGTTCGAAGTAGCGGGTGTCACAATCGAGTCCGCCACGTGACAGGTTGAGCCCGACATCCCACTCGGAGGCGCGTTCGGGTCTCAGATCGGGATTGCCGCGCGAGGATGCGTCGGCTTTCCAGAAAAGCGACGTCAGCCGCGGCCGCCGGAACGAACGTCCCCAGCCCGCGCGCACCTGCCCGCGCCAGCGTCCGAACTCCCGTTGCCACGCCAGATCGGCGCGCGGGGCGAAATGGGGTCCGGCGTCGTCGGCAAGATTGAGCGCCGCACTCAGTGTCGCGGCGAGCGTACCGAAGCTGAAACGTCGCCGGCTGGTCACGGTGCCGCGCAGGTCGTGCTCGAAGCGTTCGCGTGTACCGAAAGCCAGTCGCGGACGGAGGAAGTCGGCGCCGGTCAGGCGGCGGTGACGCGATTCCCAGACAAGACGACCCTCGGTGGCGTCCCGGTGCGCGGAACCCTCTAAGCGCACGCCGACGAACCGTTCGCGAAACTCGGTGTCGAGCGCGATCGCTTCCGGCTTCTCATATGCCTCTCTTGTGTCCTCGTACCAAGCGGCGAGTGTGACCGATGCGGCGCCGGAGGCGCGCGCGCGCCACTGTCCCTGCACCCTTACATGCCGATTGTCGCTCTGGGCCGAGTCGCTCTCCTCCTCCAAGGGACCGGGCGCGCCATAGACGGCGTCTTCCCACAGCGTTAGAATCTCCAGTTCGGGACGAGATCGGGAATTCAACTGGCCGAAGCCGCGGATCCGATCGACGGCGGTATTCCGCCGCAGCGCGGTCGTATCCCCGTCGGGGTAGCGGAAACGCGAACCGCGTCCGGAACGGTCCAGGCCAAGACGCCAGCCGTACCGGTCGCGCCCGTCGGACCAGACCGCTGCTTCGCGGTGCTGTCCGAATCGTCCGCCCTCACCCTCGACACGAAGCGTACGCTCGGGTTTGGGCGGTGCGGTGATGAGGTTGACCGCGCCGCCGATCCCGGCGTCACCGGCGGTGGCGGAGCGCGATCCGGGGAGGACTTCAATCGCGGTGACCGCCGCAACCGGGATCGTACTGAGATCGACCGCGCCGTCGGGTCCGCCTGAGACCGGCAATCCGTTGAGGAGAACCGCGACGCGGTGCGGCGGTTCGCCCCCGACCGACACGCGCGTGCCGCCGGGCGATTCGGTGGTGCCGTAGACGGAAACACCCGGCACCGTACGTAGCACATCGACCAGCGATCCGGCGTCGCGTCGAATCTGCGCGGTCAGTTCGATACGTCGCGCGCCGGAGGGTTCGACACGCCGGCCGGTGACTTCCTGCGCGGGTAGCAGCGCGGGCAAGGGATCGAGCGGGATGCGCACCACCTGTTCGAAACCCTCGGCGATGTCCACAGGGAAGTCGTTGACCACTCTATACCCGAGTCGTTCGACGGTGATCGCCACTCTGCCCGGAGGGATGTTGCGAATCTCGAAGCGACCCCTTGCATCCGAGTGCGTTGTCTGAGCGGTGCCGGCGATGCGGACTATCGCGTCGGCCACCGGGGCGCCGGTCGAACGGTCGTAGATATGACCGACGATTGAGCGATTGGATTCTGCGAGCGCCGGTGTGAGAGGCAGGATGAGAATTGCGACGACGCCCGCCAGCCGGACGATGCACCCGCCACAGCGTGCCTTAACGCGGACGAGATTTGAGCGTTTTGACCGCACGGCTCTCCCTGAGACGGCCTCTGGCCCGTCTCGTCGGATTAGAGCCTTGTCGGGAGGAAATGGCGGCGCAGCCGGAAAAGAAAAACCCGGCCGCGCGGAGCCGGGTCGCGTTGGTGAACAGGATCGCTAAAACCGAGCCTGTCCCCGTCACGCTCCTTCCCGCGAAGGCGTCGACGGTTCGTCGTTCAGACTTTGCGGGGACGATCCCCGGTCATCCAAACGATGACGCCCGGCCCGGTCTTCTGGCTTTGCGGCTTCAGACCTCAGGCAGCACCTTCCCGGGAGAAACTCCCAGTGGTGATTTACCCCGTCGGTAACGGGGCTGCCGCCTTTGTAGCCGCTTACAGCAGCGGGGCTGCGGCGGATTCGCACCGCCTTCCCGGCTGATCGAATCGATCACACCGGACGCCAAACCTTGATACCACGACCCCGCCGGTCTGTCAAGACGTTTGCGTCAACCTGTTAACTCCGTGATAGATGCGCCACCACACCGGTCGCGACGGGCTTTTCCTTTGCTGTCTGACCGTCTGAGTCATATACTTGCCTCTTGCGTCCACCTTCTCGAGTGATCGTGATGCCAACTGCAACACGCAAACGGAAAACAGCGCTTCCCCGCAAACCGGGGCTTGTCATATTCACCGACATCGACGGCACGCTGCTGGACTTCTACTCGCACACGCACGAACCGGCCAAAGCCGCCGTCCGTGAACTGAAACGACGGGGCATCCCCCTCGTCTTAGTGTCGTCGAAGACGCGGGCGGAAATTGTCGCGCTGCAGAAGACCCTGGGGATCGACATGCCGTTCATCGCCGAGAACGGCGGGGCGATCTTCTGGTCCAAGTCCTCGACACCGGAGAAACCGCACGGCACCAGGGACGACAACGGGTTCTGGTACAGGCAACTGGGAACCCCTTACGAGAAGATTCGCAAGTGCCTGGTCGCCTTCCGGGAGGAGGCGGGCGTCCGGTGCGAGGGATTCGGCGACTGGACGCCGGAACGGATCACCGAGCTGACCGGCCTGACCGCTAACGCCGCGTCGCTCGCCAAGAAGCGGGAGTACGACGAGCCGTTTGTCTTCGACCCGATGCCATCGGAAGAACTGCTTCACAACCACCTCGAAACACTGTCCTCCAACGGATTTTCGGTGTTGCGGGGGGCGCGGTTTTTCCATCTGGTGGGCAACGTGGACAAGGGCCAGGCGGTCCGTGAACTGCTGCGGTGGTATGCGAAGACCGAACCGGTCAAGCCGCGCAGCTTAGCGTTCGGGGACTGCCCCAACGACTGGGCGATGATGAAGGAATGCGACATCGCGGTCGCGGTGAAGCGCCCTGACGGCAAGTACGATCCCGACCTGCGCGCACACCGTGGCATCCGTCTCGCCGGCGCCCCCGGGCCGGAAGGGTTCAACCGGATGACCCTGCGGCTGATTAAACAACTGCTTTAACCGATCTGCTCTACCTGATATCCCAACAAGGAATTGCCTCACGCACTGACGAACGTCAGTGCCACACTGTGGGCTTGTGAGACGGGAGGACGCGAGTGGACTTCAGGGAGCGAGTTTCCTTCGGCAGGACAGGACTGATGGTGAGCCGGATCGGCCTGGCGTCGGGGTACGGCGTACCCACCGCCGCCATCGAGAAGGCGTTTCATGAGTACGGCATCAATTACTTCTACCTGTCCTTTCTCAAGCGGGGCCAGATGGTGCGGGCCATCCGCAACCTCGCCCCGACACACCGCGACGAACTGCGCATCGTGCTGGCCTGGCCGGCCGTCGCCGGATTCTTACTGCAGAACTACGTGGAGCGCTGGCTTAAGAAGCTCAGGATCGAGCAGGCCGATCTCCTGGTCCTGCAGGATCTACGAAAACCCGCGAACCAGAAGCTCGTCGACCGCGTGCAGCGGCTCACCGACAGCGGCAAAGTGCGCTTCGTGGGCATGTCCAGCCACGAGCGGCCCCTCTTAGGCAAGATCGCCCGCGGCGAGGTGACGGCGCCGGTGGACTTCTTTCAGGTCCGCTACAACGCCGTGCACCCGGGAGCCGAACAGGACATCTTCCCGCACCTGCCGCAGGAGAACCGACCGGGCATCGTGATCTTCACCGCCACCTCCTGGGGGCAGCTCCTCAAACCCAAGTACATGCCGCCCGGCGAGCGCCCGCTGAGCGCGGCGGAGTGCTACCGTTTCGTTCTCTCCCATCCCGACGTGAACGTCTGTGTCACCGGTCCCTCCACCGCAGAACAGATGGAGGACAATCTCAAGGCCCTCGACGCCGGGCGCCTCGACGAGGAGGAGATGGTCCGCATCCGGCGTATCGGCAAGCACATCTACGGTCACAGTTCTATCCCATTGCTCGCGCGGTAGCCGAGATAGTATTCGTAGGAGTCCGTCCTCCACGTGCTGAGTCAACGCGATGACCTGCTGCGTGATCTCTGCAGATAGCCGTGGCAGACTGGCACGTGTGGCCGCAATCTGTGATTGCGGCTTGCCAGAGCCGTCACCCGTTCGCGGGCAAGGTCCACTTGATTTCGTCGGTGCGGTTGATTCGTCGGGTTGCGTTCATTGTCCCGCTTCGTGTGACCGCAATCACAGATTGCGGTCACACGGGCGATCCTACTACGGCGCCGGCCCAACATCCAGGAAGACCGGATACCGGAGTTCGTCCACGAAAAACGCCTTCGTGACCTCTCGTTTCTGAACGTCGATGACCAGTAGCGGCCCCGGAGTGTCGGAACCACAGGTTACGTACGCCTTGTCGCCCGATGGCAGGAAGCGTATCATGAGAGGTGTCGCGCCGTGCGTCCCCAAAGGACGATAGTCGGACAGAGATATGACGTCGAGGAACTCTCCGTCCTCAGCATCGTAGATGGTGATGTTCTCATCGTAGTAGTTGGGAATCCACAGTTCTTTCCCATCAGGTGTCAGGCGAGGCAGCCGTCCTAGAGGAATGGGAAACTCGAACACGACCTCTTCACGGTCCAGATCGTAACAGACCAGGCGATACCCTCTCGGTGTCCGTGCTGCCGCGTAGAGCAGACGGCGCTCAGCGTTCAAGTGGTACGCAATGAGGTAGTAACCCCGTCCCGAAGTATCAGGATTGACCTTCCAGACCTTCTCTATCCGCCTGTTTCTGTAGTCATACGCACCGAAGTTGGACCTGATCAGGGTCCATTCATCATTGCACTCCCCAACTAAGCCATAGACTAGTCCGCGCTTCGGATCGACCTGCAGTTGCGTAAGAGGGAGACTGACCTTGGATTCGCTTACCATATCAGGGAGGCGGTAGAGGTTGGTTTCAGGCGGTCTGAACCTCCCCCGATTTAGTGGACACACCGAGAAGGGTGGGTTTGATTGGGTCAGGAGGTGTGTTCATGGGGAAGTACCGTCAGTATGACCGGGCGTTCAAGGAGGAAGCGGTGCGTCTGTCGGTCGAGGAAGGCCGTCC
>DATKYL010000100.1:0-2798 GCA_035528515.1 Acidobacteriota bacterium
GATGAAGAGGCCACATCAAAATCATTTAACTACGTCATGTTCGACCCCAAGGACACCCAGATACTCAAGACAATGGGCATCGGTGGGTTGGGTATATTAGGAAGTGAGAAGGAATAATGGCTGAAGCTGAAAACACCCGCGACGAAGACGAAGACATCGTCACCACGGTTCACCGCAATTTCAAGGCGGCGCGGGATCACAGCAGCGAGTGGCGCGAACACGCCCGCGACAGCTTCGACATGGATGCAGGCAGGCAGTGGGACGAAGACACCATAGCCGAAATGGCCGAACAGAACCGCGTACCCGTAACATTCAATCGTATCAGCCGGGTGATCTCGGCCATCGTCGGAACGCAAATCCAGAACAGGCAGGAGACGCGCTACATACCAAGGGAGCTTGGTGATATTAAGGAATCGGAGCAGTACACCGCTGCCGGCGAGTATATCCGTGACAATTGCGACGCTGAGGACGAGGAAACGGATGCGTTCGCCGATTGCCTGATATGCGGCATGGGCTGGACCGAGACGCGCCTTGAGACAGAGGTAAATCCAGACGGTGATGTGCTGATAGAGCGCATTGACCCGCTGTGGATGTATTGGGACCCGCACGCACGCAGGAAGAACATCGATGACAGGCGCTGGCAGATACTGGTCCGCCGGGTTCCCGTGGAAGAGTTCAACCGCCGTTGGCCTGACGCGGATGTGCAGTCGGCATCTGAATTGTGGGACGTTGACGACACGGACGAGGACGAGATGGGATCGGTCCGGCGCCATGTTTACCCTCAAGACGCATACAACGCTCGAAAGAGCGCAACGCACGGTCAGAAAGACTTCACCATCAGGGTGGCGCATTATCAATGGTACGAGCTTGAGGATTGCTATCGGATAGGCCCGAAGGCAGAGCCGTTCGATCCGGCACAGTTTCGCAAGATGAAAGAGAACCTTGATCGAAACGGCATCAAGTGGGTCAAACAGCAACGGAGGCAGTACAAGCAGGCATTCATTGCAGGCAACCAATTGCTAGGTGAGATCGAGGACTGCCCGGTGAATGGGTACACTTTCAATTGCCTGACTGGCCGGAGGGACAGGAACAAGAACACCTGGACGGGCATCGTGGATGCGATGAAAGACCCGCAGAAGTTCGGCAACAAGTTCTTCAGCCAGATCCTCGACATCATCAACAAGAACGCCAAGGGCGGCGTGATTATCGAGCGCACTGCCGTTGATGATCCCAGAGAGATAGAGGATAAGTGGGCGCGGCCCGACGCCGTGCATTGGGTAAAGGACGGCGCGATATCGGGCAACAAGATACAGCCCAAGCCGTTGCCCCAATATCCGCAGGGTCTCGATCGGCTGATGACGTTCAGTCTCGACAACGTGATGGAGTCGGCGGGTATGAGCCAGGAAATGCTTGGCCTGTCGCAAGCCACCCAACAGGCGGGTGTGGTCGAGTACCAGCGGCGCCAACAGGGTCTGGTCGTGCTGGCTCCTTATTTCGATGCGCTGCGACTGTATCGCAAGGTACAGGGTCGTGTGCTGCTGGACTTCATCCGGGCGTTTCTGTCCGATGGGCGATTGATCCGCATCATGGGTGAAGACGGTAGGGAGGAATACAAGCCGCTAAACCGTGGGGCGGACGCCACATCGTATGACATCATTGTGGATGAGGCGCCGACCAGTCCGAATCAAAAGGAGAAGGTCAGTGCCATCCTTAACACAATGTTGCCGAACCTTACTGCGGTGGGTTTCCCAGTACCGAAAGAGATACTGGATTACAGCCCAATGCCGAGCAAGCTTGCCCAGAAATGGAAAGAGGAGATAGACAAGAAGGCGCAAGGAGGTCTCCCGCCCGAGGTCGAGCTACAGATGGCAGAGACAAACAAGACCGTCCAGAAGCTGATGGAAGACAACCGCCAGCTAAAGGACAAGCGCGAACAGTTCATGGCTGAGATGCAGATGAAGCAGCAAACCTCTCAGATGGAAGGCCAGATGAAGATGGAGCAATCCCAGATGGAGGCCGAAGCCAAGCGTCAGCAGGGCATGATCGACATCGACGCCAAGCGCGAGCAGATGCAGGCCGACCTGGCGATGGCGCAGCAGAAGTTCCATGAGGAGATTGAGCTTGCGCGTCAGAAGGCCGGGGCCGAGCTCGAACTGTCAAACGAGAAGATGCAGAACGAGTTTGCGATTGCGATGGCGAAGCTGGAGATAGACCGCAAGCAGAAACTCGGCGATGAGGCCGGCAACTCCACCTTGATCGATCAGGCTATCGAGATGGGCGTGAAAAGCGTACTGGACAGACCAAAGCCGCGGCGCCGGGTATCTGTTAACCGGGACACCGAGGGCCTTATTGTGGATGCGACGATTGAGGATCTTGACGACATGGACCCCACTGAAATGGCACAAGGATAGGCGGCAATGGCTACAAATATCGACGTAATGCTTGGCGAGGAAAGCGCCGAGGACAATGCAGAACTAGAGGAAATGCGGCAGGCCGACCGTGAGCCTGTTGAGGAATCGCCCGCGGAGGAATCCTCTGACGAGACCGAGGAATCACCCACCTCGGATGATACAGATGAGGAAGATTCTCCGTCCCCCGCGGGCGAACCCAAGACACCACAGACCGTTCCATATGGTGTGCTGCGCGAGGAGCGCGACAAGCGGCAGCAGCTTGAACAGCGCCTGGCCTCCGAGAGCGCCCGGATGCAGAAGATGGAAGAGACATTCCAGCAACTGCTCCAGCGCGCCCAGGAGGCGGTCCCGACGCCACAGGAAGAGGTGCCGGACTTCGACTTGGAC
>DATKYL010000101.1:0-3844 GCA_035528515.1 Acidobacteriota bacterium
GGGACGGCTGACGGCCGGCATCGAGTTGGCGGATATCGAACGCGAATTCCAGAAGACGTTTCATCATCCGGTTAAGGAAGGTTCCGGTCATTCCCCGGGAGAGCGGCTGCCGTCCCTGAAGACCGCCACCGTCGGCCACGCCGAATGCGTCGACTGCCACAACCCGCACCAGCGCATCGAAGCGGGTCGCCCGCAGACTTATGCGGTCACCGGATACAGCCTCAGCGGCCAGTATCTCGAATCGAGCATCTACGAGTACCAGATCTGCCTGAAATGCCATTCGGAATACCTCGGTGCCGACCGCAGTGTCAAGAGTCTGAGTGCCGATTTCGATCAGAGTGTGCGCTCCCAGCACCCGGTCACGCGCGGCGCCCGGGGCGTCCGCCTGCCGAGCCTCGCCGCCGGCTCGGGCCGAAGTCTCACGATGACATGCAGCGACTGCCATACGAGCGACGATCGCGAGGGGCCGCGCGGGCCGCACGGCTCGGATCACCGTTTTCTGCTCAGCGGCAACTACACGCGCGACATCGTAACGGACGAGAGCCCGTACACCTATGAGTTCTGCTACTCCTGTCACGACCGGTCCAGCATCCTCTCCAACGAGAGTTTCCCGCTGCACCGCGAACATATCGTCGGCGATCCGATTTCCGGCCGTTCCGGGACATCGTGCCACACTTGTCACGCTTCGCACGGCTCGCGTGACAACCCCCACCTTCTCGATTTCAACCCGAAGGGAGTCGAGCGCGACAGCCGGACGGGACTTCTGCGCTACGAGGAACGCGGTGAACATGGCGGCGCCTGCTATCTGAGGTGCCACGATCACGACCACGGACCGGCGGAGTATTAGAGGACTCTGGGAATCGATACGATGAGTCGGATGAGACAATGGGTGGTGGTGCTGGCGGTCGTTTTCGTGACGACCGGTGGCGCCGCTGCGTTCAACGTGGAGTACGTCGGCTCGATCACCGACCAGCTCGCCGCCCCGACCGGTCTGGCCGTCGGCTGTGACCATATCGCCGTCCTTGAACCGTTGTCGCGGCGGATCACGATTTACACCGCCGACGGGATCATGACCCATCGTCTCGATCTGGCGGGTGACGCCCTCGGGCTCGCCCAGATTTCGGAGACCGGCTATCTTCTCTGCGATCGCGAGGCCCGCGACGTGGTCGCCGTCGACTGCGCCGCCGGGACGCAGAGTTCGCATCTGGCCGGCGGCGCAGACTTTGCCGATCCGGTCGACGTCATTGCGACCCCCTGGTCGTCCTACATCCTCGACGCAGGCCGCAACGAGATCTGCATCGCCGACCGGCAGGGTGCTGTCACCTCGCGGATCGCACTTCAGCCGCCCGACGACACGCCGATCGGTTATGCGATCAGCTTCGCGTATGACGACATCGCGCAGACATTTTACATCTTCGACCAGTTGACGGCGTGCATCCTCGCGTACAGCCAGTCGGGCGAGTATCTCGGCCGCTTCGGCGCGTTCGGCGCCGACGACGGCGAAGTGACGCGGGGCGGTGAAATCGCCTGCGACCGCGACGGTTACATCTACGTCACCGATCGCTTCCAAGGCCGAATCGTCGTCTTCGACTCCGGCTGGGAGTTTGTCGCGAACATCGATCCGGTCGCGTTCGGCCAAAGAGCGTTCAACGTTCCGACGGGAATCGCGGTCGACGACGACGGGCTCGTCTACGCCGCCTCAACCGAAGATCGGCGCGTCCACATCTTCGCGGTCACGAAGGCGGCACGCAGTCGTGCCCCGGCCGCCCGCGGCGTATACCCCGAGGACCGCGATACGGTTGTGGCGGCCGGTCTGGAACTCATCGCCGGGGTCGAAATCCACGGGGACGACCCGACAGTCACCGGCATTGACTTCCAGTTGTTCGCCGCATCCGACACTGTAACCCCTCTCGCCGAGACGCTGGACCGAACTCCCGTGTTGCTCCCCGGCAGCGATGCGGCGCTCACCGCCGCGTGGCCCCTGGACATCCCCCTCGCGACCAACGCGCTCTACGGCTGGCGGGTGCGCGCGCGCGCCGACGAATTGATCGGCGACTGGTCGCCGATCCAGTGGTTTACCACGGCGATCACCATTACTGATTACCGTCTGGAACAGAACTACCCCAATCCCTTTAATCCCCGGACGGTGATCTTCTTTGAGATGCCCCTCGCCGGCAGCGCCACCTTGACAGTCTACAACCTGCTGGGCCAGAAAGTCTGGCAGCAGGCATTTGATAATCTCCCGCCCGGACGGCACCAGACCACCTGGGGCGGCACCGACAGCAACGGACGCCCGACGGCCTCCGGCGTGTATTTCTACCGGCTCGCCGCCGGGGACTTTGTTGCGACGCGGAAAATGGTTCTTCTGCGATAGCGGACCAAATGATGAGACGTATTGTCACATACCTTCTCTGTCTGGCGGCGGTGTCGTCGGGAACGGCGTATGCGACCGACGACCCGCACGGGTCGACCAATAGCGTCTCCTGCGCGCAGTGTCACATCCCGCACGGGACGTTGGGTGATATTCTCGTCAACGCCACTGATACGCTGATCGCCACCCTGTGCCTGTCGTGTCACTCGCCGGGCGGCTGGGTTCCGATGACCAGCGAATTCTCCTCATCGCAGAAGGCCGATCCCGGCACGACCGGCACCTCCCACGCTTGGGACGTTCCCGCCCGGAACAGCGCGCGCGGCGCCGAGCCGCCGCAGCAGACGACGCTGCTGCCTCATCTCACCGCCGACAGCACGATCACCTGCGCCACCTGCCACGATCCGCACAGCAACACGACACCGCCGTTCCTGAGACTGGACAATTCCGCCGATGCCCTCTGTCTCGACTGCCACCGCAGCCGCGACGCCGCCTCGGTACGGACATATACCGGCAGCACTCTCTCGCATCCGGTCGGGATCGCCCTGCCGTCGACGGCGACGTATCACAACCCGCCGCTCGACGCCGACGGGAACCCGCAACCCTCGGACGGGAACACGACGAATGACTACGCCCTCGGCGCCGGTGACATCGTGCGGTGCACGAGCTGCCACGGTGTGCATTACACGGACTCGAATTCGGGAACGGTCGACGGGCCATAGGGCTATGCCTGAAACGGATATTGGGCGATGAAGATCGTACGACACGCACATATCGCGATGCTGCTGGCCCTCGCTTTGAGCGCCCTGGCACCTGCGACTGCAGCTGCCGCCCCCGTCGTGACGCCGGGGGCTACCCAGGTCAGCGTCTCGCCGGTTAACCGGTTCGCTCTCAACACGACGGTCATTACGACGACGTTCACCGACGCCGATCAGCCCGGCACCGGCGCTTTCAGAGTCACCGTTAAGATCCGGAAACCTGACAACGTCAACGAGTTGATTCTGGTCGACAACCTGCCCGATGGAGTCAGCGGTCTGGCCATCACCGACAACGGCGGCGGCTCGTATACGGTCGCGTATACCTACAATCCCGACGACGCCCAGACACTCGGCCTCTACGATCTCTACTTCGAGGTTTCCGACGGTAGCGACCTCGGCACCGACCCGTATGCGGACAATCTCGACGAACTCGAAATCAACGAGGTATTCTCGAACAACCCGCCCTCGGTCGATTCGAGTGCGGCGCGCATCAGTGTGTCGCCGGTGAACCGCTACGGCACCAACACGACGGTGCTGTCGGCGTCGTTTGCGGACTACGATAACCCCGGCGTCGGGGCCTTCAATGTAACGTTCAGGATTCGCCTGCCCGACAACACCACCGAACTGACTCTCGTCGACAACCAGGTTAATGGGGCGGGCGGTCTGACGATCGTCGATAACGTCGGCTCGTACACCGCCAGGTACACCTATAACCCCG
>DATKYL010000102.1:0-13369 GCA_035528515.1 Acidobacteriota bacterium
CAAGACCGCCCAGCAGACCGCGCGGGCCGCGCACCAGCTGGCCCGGCAAAACGACACGTGATTCGACCAGTTGGCAGACGACGGAACCGTGCTCCCGATAGCACCACACCGCCTCGGCCGCGCCAGGTGGGATCAGTTCGACCGGGTTGAACTCGGGATCGGTTGGCGGAGGCTGCAGCGTCGGTCCGGGACTCACGACCAGCGGGGCGCCGGGAGCGTCGTCGCGGGATGCGATCACCCAGTCGGCGGGTCTATCCGCCTCCGGCCAGGCGCTCCGGCAGCGTTTCCAGATTTTGGCAAATGCCGTCTTCGGTTCCGGCGAGTGGATCGCTTGTTCCGGGGTGACTTCCTTGTCGAGCCGGAGTTCAAGTTGTTCAAGTTTGAGAACCGCGGGTCTCTCGGTGATGCCGTACTTGCGACGCCAACTGTAGAAGGCCCCCTTGGAGATGTTGAGTTCGCGGCCGCAACGGAAGTCATCCCCGAAACGCTCCCACAACTCCGTGATCTGCTGGGGGCTGAATTTGACCGAGCTGTGACGCGGGATGTTTTTCTTGCGCCGCCAGTAGGCGACGAGGTACTCGGGGATCCCGCCCAGCGCCTCGGCGATCCGGGCGTCGGTCTTGTAGAGTTCCTGGAGGCGCAGGAGTTCGTCTTTGCGGGGGATCTTCATTGTCCAGAATCCATCCCGATGCGATCACGAGGATCCGAAAGGTGTGCGAGGGATCCCTCGGAACCCTATGATAATCCCCGCGTTGCGGCCAAGTCAAACGGGCCGCCATCAATCATGTAACGCTTTGATTCACAAGGGAATAGAGGGATGGCAATTCCACAGGCCTGCTCCGCCGGCCAGCCGTGTCGACGCGGCACCGGAATCCCGGTGCAAGTCACCGGGTTCGGTGTTATGCCTTTGCTTTCTTTCGGAATGCCGCACGCAGTTGGCGACAGAGCTTGCCGAGATCGACCGAGGTGACGCGGGTCTCAAAGAGGGCGGGCATGAAGTTGGTGTCCCCGGCCCAGCGCGGGACAATGTGCACATGCAGGTGGTCGGCGATCCCGGCGCCGGCGGCGCGACCGATGTTCATCCCGACGTTGATGCCGTCGGGATTCATCTGTTCATGCAGGATGACACTCGACAATGTGACGAGCGCGAACATCTCGTTGCGTTCGGCGGTCTTGAGGCAGTCAAGTTGCGCAATGTGCCGATAGGGGACGATCATCAGATGTCCGGAGTTGTAGGGATAGCGGTTGAGGACGATGAAGTTGTGCCGTCCCCGGTGCAGGATCAGTTCGCGCACGTGGGGGCGGGAGTCGGGGTCGCAGAAGATACACTCGTCACTCTTCGGGCCCAAGATGAACTCCTCGCGCCATGGTGCATAGAGTCGTTCGACCATCTCAGACTGCCTCGGTTCACTCCCCGGATCGTTCGAGGAGCGCCACCGCCTCGATATGAGGCGTGTGGGGAAACATATCGACCGCCGAGAGCTTCGCCAATCGAAATGCGCCGCCGCACAGTGCCAGATCGCGCACCAGGGCTCCTGTATTGCAGGAGACATAAACGCAGCGGCGCGGTTTGGCTCCGACGAGAGCCTTGATCACCTTGGGGTGCAGCCCCGCGCGGGGCGGGTCGAGTACGATCGTCGGCCAGACAAAGCCCTCCGGCGGCAGGCCCCGCAGAAATTCGAGCGTATCGGAGCAGACGAACCGGCAGTTGGAGACGCCGTTGTGTTCGGCGTTGCGTGTGGCGGCCTCGACCGATTCGGCGTACGACTCGACCCCGGTGACCTCGGCGGCGGATTGCGACAGAAACAAAGAAATCGCCCCGGCGCCGGAATACAGATCGAGGACCGGATGAGCGTCCGGTTCGGCGTATTCGATCACACGCGCAAAGAGGCGTTCGGTCTGGGCGGTATTGGTCTGGAAGAAACCACCGGCCGCGATCTCGAACTCGAACGGCCCCAGCTTTTCGTGCAGATTGCCCGGCCCGAAAAAGAGACGGCGCACCGTACCGCTGGCGATGTTGGCGCGTCCGGAGTTGACGGTCCAAAGCGCGGTCGTGACAAACGGGAGCTCCGATGTAATACAGGCGGCGAATTCATCGGCGCGCGGCCAATCCTCGTCGGTCGTGACGAGATTGACCAGCACATCGTCGGTATGACGGCCGAAACGCACCACCAGGAAACGCAGGAACCCGACATGCGTAAGCGGATCATGAGGTGTCTCCGGACCGTTTTCGAGGAACCGACGAATTGTGCCGACGATCACGGCGGCCCGTTCGTCGGTCAGGTGACACTCTTCGAGATTGAAGGCGTCGCGGAAGTTCTCGCGCGGGTGCAGGCCGAGATGGAATTGGTCGGCGCTGCCGCCAAAGGAGAATTCCATTTTGTTGCGGTAACGGAACGGCGGCTCGCAGGGGATGACGTCAATCGACGGAACGTCCTCGAGTTTGCCGATCCGATGCAACTGTTCGCGCAGATGCCGCACTTTGTCTGCGAGCTGGTGTTCGTAGCCGCAGTCCAACAGACGGCAGCCGCCGCAGTGACCGAAGTGGCGGCAGGGGGCATCGACACGATGCGGCGAGGACGTCAGGATTTCCTCGACCGCAGCGTCGAGGTGTCGCCGGTGACGGCGGGTGATGCGGGCGCGGACGACATCGCCGGGGAGTCCCCGATCGGTCAGGACAACAATCCGACCGACGCGCCCGATCCCACGGCCACGATCACCCCAGTCGTCGATCGTCATATCGACGACATCGCCGCGTCGGGGAGTTGACACTCGTTTTTCGTCCGGGGGCGTTTCCATCGGACACGCAAGATAGGGAATGCCGGGGGTGGAACCAAGGGGGGTTGCGTCACCCCGGGCGGGTACCGCCACACCACGTGTCGCGCAACCGCGGGAACGGGCGCGGCAGGGGGCCACGCACCCGATCGCAGGGGCGGCCCTGAGTGGCCGCCCGAATCCTGTCCGCGGAATCGCGGGCGCCCACGCGGGGGCGCCCCTACGATCCCGGATGCAATGTGACCATGGACCAGTAGCGGCGATCCTTGTGATCGCCCGACGCCGGGAACGGGCGAATACTCCGTTCCGAGAGTCTTCGACAAGATTCGCCCGTACGATTTCAGGTGAATCGTGTGCGACTGCGGGGGCGGGTTCAGTTGGAAGACGGCCTGAACCGTCGCAGGCGCAGGGAATTGGAGACCACGAAAACCGAGGAGAATGACATCGCCAAAGCGGCGATCACCGGGGAGAGCAGAATCCCAAAGGCCGGATAGAGCGCCCCCGCCGCGATCGGGATCGCGAGAACATTATAGAGGAAGGCCCAGAAGAGGTTGCTGCGGATCGTGGACAGGGTGCGTTTGCCGAGATCGACACCGTCGGCGATGGCGCCGGCGTGACGTCCCAAGACCGTGATGTCGGCGGCTTCTTTGGCGACGTCGGTTCCGGTGCCGATGGCGATACCGAGATCGGCGGCGGCCAATGCGGGAGCGTCGTTGATCCCGTCGCCGACCATCGCCACATGTCGGCCCTGGGATTGGCGGTCGCGGACTACGCGGAGCTTGTCGTCGGGCATGACGTCGCCGATGGCCTCGTCGATACCCAGTGTCTCGGCAACCCGGTCTACAGCCTGTTGACGATCACCGGAGAGAAGTACGGTCCGCCAGCCGTGTGTTTTCAGACGCCGCACCATTTGCGCGGCGTCATCTTTGAGGCGATCACCGACTGCGACCGCGCCGACGGCGGCGCCGTTGCGGGAGACGACTGCGATCGCGTGGCCGCTGTCCTCCCACGCAAATACTTGGGAGGGCGAGCCTCCCGGCGAGCTTTGTATCCCTCTCGCGGGAGGGGCGGCTCGGCGGGAGCCTCGTCCTCCCGAGAGCATTATTTCAGAATTCGACGTATTGGCCGCAGGGTCGTCAATCGTGTCGTCAGCAACAGCCCAGTCGGCGCGTCCGATGCGCCAGTTTGCGCCGTCGATGTCGGCGGAGATGCCGTCACCGGCGGAGGCGATGAAGTTCTCGAGGTTGACGCCGCGCAGTTCGGCTTCGGTTTCGGCGCGTTGCAGGATTGCGGCGGCGAGAGGGTGTTCGGAGCGCTCTTCCATTGCCGAGACAGTCGACCAGAATGTGACGGGGTCGGTGCCGGGTGCGAGCCATTCATCGACGACCGTCGGTGTGCCTGCGGTGACGGTTCCGGTCTTGTCGAGAATCACTGTGTCGATTGTGTCGATTGCGTCGAGGGCGGCGGCGTTGCGGAAGATCAAGCCAAGCTGCGCGCCGCGTCCGGTGCCGACCATGATCGCGGTCGGGGTCGCCAGGCCGAGGGCGCAGGGACAGGCGACAATCAGCACCGCGACCGCGTTGATCATCGCGATCAGCCAGCGCGGCTCGGGTCCCCAAGAACCCCAGATGAAGAAGGTCAGAGCGGCAATGGCGATTACAATCGGTACGAAGACCGCGGCAATGCGGTCCACCAGACGCTGGATCGGCGGTTTGGAGGCCTGCGCATCGACGACCAGACGCCCGATCTGCGCTAACGTCGTGTCGGCCCCGGTCTTCAGTACCCGGTAGGTGACCGAGCCGCTGGTGTTGATCGTGCCTTCGCGTACCGGATCGCCGACGCCGCGTTCGACCGGGAGCGGTTCGCCGGTGAGCATCGACTCGTCGATCGCGCTCTGCCCGAGGATGACCACACCGTCGGCGGCGACCCGTTCGCCGGGGCGGAGAATGACCTCATCGCCGCGTTGGAGATCGGCGGTCTTGATTTCTTCGATGTGCCCGTCGCGTTTCACGCGGGCGGTCGGCGGGCGGAGATCGAGGAGGCTGCGGATCGCGTCGCGGGCGCGGCCGCGGGCGTGCGCCTCGAGCCAGCGGCCGAGCAGGATCAGCGTGATAATCGCCGCGGCGGTGTCGAAGTAGACCGCCGGTTCGCGTCCGGCCGGAGTCAACGCCTCGGGGAAGAGCGTCACCGCGAGACTGAAGAGATACGCGGTTAGAGTGCCGACCGAGATCAGGGTGTTCATGTCGGCGCGGCGGTGCCGCAGCGCCGCCCACATCCCGGCGTGGAAGGGCCAGCCCGACCACCAGACGACCGGCGTGGCAAGAACAGCCAGAATCCAGAAACTGACGCGCGGCGCCAGACGGATCGGCAGGCCGATCATCGGGCCCATGCCGATGATCACGACGCCGAGTGTCAGGATCGCCGCCGACCAGAAACGGCGGCGGATATCGGCGCGTTCGGCCTGCTGGGCCTCTTCGACGACCCGGGCCAGTTCGGCGGGGTCGGGGGCGGTCTGCCGCCCGTCGGCCTCTCCCTCATCGGGGACGACAAGTTCATACCCGGCGTCGCCGACCACATCCGCAAGTTCGCGCGGCGTGAGGCGCCTTGTGTCATAGCTCACGGTGGCGGTGCTGGCCGCGAAATTCACCGTCGCCGTGTCAACGCCCTTAATCGAACGCAGCACCTTCTCGACAGTGCCGACACATCCGGCGCAGTGCATGCCTTTGACCGGGTAGGTGGCGGTTGCGCTGGTCTCAGCGGGCTTCACGGAATCGGGCCGCGCATCGGGATCAGTATGTCCGGCAGTGTGTTTCATAGGGCCTCAAAGAGAACAAGATTCATCCGATTCGCAAGTGCTGCATCGATGGCCCGTGCAGGGACGGTAGAGGCGCGTGCTCGGGCCTTTCATTCAATAACAATGGATCATGAAGTTAAGGTCCCGGGCCGTCGACAAAACCGAAAAACAGGGTATATTGAACGTATGAGGGGTTTTCCGGCCAGGATTGTCCTGGCGGCGCTCGGGGTACTGATGCTCTCGGGCGGGGCTGTCAGGCAAGAGGCGGGCCGCGGCGGTCAGGCGATGACGGCGGCGGAGCGGCAGGTGTGGCTGGATGCGCTGGTCCGGCAATGGCCTGCCGGGATTGTGCCCATTTCGGCCCTGCATCGTGCGGAGTCATCCGAAGGACTGAGCCCGCTACTGACCGTGGCGTCCGGGGCATCGTCGCTGGACTGCCCGCCCATGCTGGAGGTACAGCTGACCGACCGCATGATGGGTCATTGGTTCGACGAGGAACACGGGATCAGCGAGATCTTCGCACTCGACTTGGCCAGCTGGCAGATCATGAAGTATGAGATCGACTCGATGCTGAATGTCACGTCGGGACTGATTGCGGCTGATGACGGCGCCGTATGGTTTGCCGAGGATCTGGATCGGGATGGCGAGGTTGAGCTGGTAATGCAGTGGGCCGATGAACTCAAGATCATGTCGGCCCCCGACTGGCGGTTGCGCGCCCGATTCGTGTTTTCCGGGATGCCGATCGTGATGAATCCGGTGCCGGTGAACATCGACGACGATGCGTATCTGGAGATCTACGCGACGCCGAACACGTGGGGCGAAGATGGTCTGCTGACGATCATCAAGTACGACGAGCCGTCGGACTCCTTCAAGATCATTTTCCAGATGTGGGCGCCGAACGGGGCCGTCGGCCATCCCGCCGTCGCCGACTTTGACGAGGACGGGCGGATGGAGTTCATTTCCGGCAACAATCTGGAGGGCGGGCACGAGCTATTCGAGTGGCGGGACTCCGTACTCGTATATTGCGGCAGCGTCTGGGACTCCTCAGGCGGGATGAACGCTGCTGCGGTAGCATGCCGTCCCAGGCCGGACGGGCTGGAATACGCGTTGTTGGGTGCGTCAATAGGTGGAACGACGGGAAACGTATTCCGACTGATGAGGCCAATCGGAGACAACATGTTCGAGACTGACTTCATCTTCCAGGATCTGGCAGCAACGGGCAGTCATCCGTGCTGGGCCACTGACACTGACTGCGACGGTTTGGATGAAATGCTCATGTCATTCTACCCACTTGCTCGTGTATGGGAGTGGGATGAGGCGACGGGCACGTTCACTTCCGGCTGCAGTTGGGACGCTGAGACATACGGGACTCTCGTGAATTGGTACACCGTCGATCTGGACCAGGACGGCTCACCGGAGTGGGGCACGACGAATGGCCACTACATGTTCAGGGCCTTCCCCGACACGCGATGTGTCTTCTGCGACAGTCTGAACCACTGTGCCACCCTCGACGCCTGTGCGTGTGCTTGTCAAGCCGATCCCTACTGTGATGGTCTTACGAATGTCCTTGACGCTGTGCTGGCCGTGGATATCGCCTTCCGTGGCGCTGAGTTGCAAGCGGACCCATTTGCGCAATGCCCCGCAGTCCGAACAGATGTCGATTGTGACGGAGTGGTCAATGTCCTCGACGTAGTGCACATTGTCAACGTCGCATTCCGGAGCGGAGACCCGTTGGCTGAATTCTGCGATCCGTGTGAGTAGCGGCGATCCGGCGGGTCGCCGGTGGACGCGGCACCCTTCGACCTGTGACGCAGCTGTGGGATATGACACGTCGTTTTCGTGACCCCGGCCCGTCGACAAAACTGAAAAACCGCGTATATTGAGGGTGTGAAGAAGTATTCGGCCAGGATTGTCCTGGCGGCGCTCGGGGTACTGATGCTCTCGGGTGGGGCTGTCAGGCAGGAACCCGACGACGTCGGTCAGGCGATGACAGCGGCGGAGCGGCAGGTGTGGCTGGATTCGCTGATCCGGCAATGGCCTGCTGGGATTATCCCCATTTCGTCCCTGCATCGTGAGGAATCATCCGAAGACACAAGACCGTTGCATGCGTCGGTGTCCGGTTCATCATCACTCGACTGCCCACCGATGCTGGAGATACAGCTGACCTACAATCGGGCGGGTTATCATCTGGATGAGGAGCGAGCCGTTACGGAGCTCTTTGCCTTTGAGGTGAGCACGTTCCAGGTCAGAAAGCACGAAGTGGACACCGCACTGGGTGTCACGTCTTTTCTCATCCCGGTTGACTCAGGGGGGGTCTGGCTTGCCGAAGACTTGGACGAGGACGGCGAGCTTGAGCTGGTTCTGCAGTATGCGGACCAGATGAAGATCTACTCAGCCCCCGACTGGCGGCTGCGCAGCCGGTTCGTCTTTCCCGGCATGGCTGTGGAGATGCGTCCGGTGGCGGTCAACATTGATGATGATCCGTATCTGGAGATCTACGTGACGCCCAATACGCCGGGTGAAGAGGGATTCCCCACGGTCATCAAGTACGACGAGCCGTCGGATTCGTTCAAGATCATCTTCCAGATGTGGGCGCCGAACGGCGCGATTGGCTGGCCGGCTGTGGGAGATTTTGACCAGGACGGACGCACGGAGTTCATCTCCGGCAATAACCTGCGCGGTGGCTACGAACTCTTCGAGTGGCGGGACTCGGTGCTTGCTTACATTGGTAGCGTGGGAAGCACGTTGGACGCATCCACGAGGGGCGCGAGTGCCGGCCGTCCGAAACCCGGCGGCCTGCTCCACGCGCTCCTCGGTTATTCGGGTGGCGCGTACGGATTCAGGTACGAACTCTTCGAGCCGACGGGCGACAACACATTTGCCTCTGTGCATGTCTTCCAGGAGTTCACGGGTTGGGTCGGACTTCACCTGAGCCTTGCCGCGGACACTGACTGCGATGGCCTGGACGAGTTGGCGATGCTGTTCTATCCGTATTACCGCATCTGGGAATGGGATGAGATCCAGTCTGCCTTCGTTGAGGATTGCTCGTGGGATGAAGAGTCTGTCGGCTCGCTTTCGCAGTGGCTCCGTCCTGACTTCGATCAGAACGGTGCTCCGGAGTGGGGTATCCTGAGCAATCATGGAGTCCTTCGGTCATTTCCCGATCCGGATTGTGTCGGCTGTGACAGCACGGGTGATTGTACGCCCCCGATTCTATGCCACTGCAAGTGCGTTAGCGACCCGCAATGCGACGGGCAGACCAACGTGCTCGATGTCGTGCACGCGGTCAATGTCGCGTTTCGCGGTGGTATGCCGGAACCCGACCCGTTCCCGCAGTGTCCAGATGTTGAGACCACCGACGTGGATTGCACCGGTGCTACCGATGTCCTCGACGTCGTTCGTATTGTGAACGTGGCGTTTCGCGGTGGTAATCCGGCGGTTGAGTTTTGCGATCCGTGTGAGTAGTAGTTGTGTACGGTAGTGAATCGTCACCCCCGCGGAAGCGGGGGACCAGGGAGTTTGGAGGCGAACTGCTGCCGAAGGTCCCGCTTTCGCGGGAATGACATTGTGGGTCAAAGGGCGAGCCGGTGGGTCGCCCTCGCACAAGTCATCCCTCTCGCGGGGACGGGCGACCTGCCAGGTCGCCCCTACGATTTCATGTGCGACGGGACCACGTGCCCGTAGCGGCAGGCCCGTGTGCCTGCCCGCCGGTGCGCGGTTCGGGCGGCCACGCGGGGCCGCCCCTACGATTTCACGTGTAACCCGACCACGTGCCTGTAGCGGCGATCCTACTGATCGCCTGATCCCGGTCGGCGGCGGGTGCATAGAACCGGCGACTGCACGACATATAGAGTGTCGCGGATCAGTCCGTTGTGCGGGGTCAAGCGGGAGGAGCGCCCGCTTCGCGGGACAGGCACCCGACCTGCGTCTTTGACTTATGCGTACGCCGATTGTAGGGGCGACCCGGTGGGTCGCCCTCGCGCATATCGTCCCTCTCGCGGGGGCGGGCGACCTGCCAGGTCGCCCCGACGATTTCATGCGCGATGGGACCACGTGCCCGTAGCGGCGATCCTTGTGATCGCCTGATCCCGGTCGGGGAATCTCCCGCCGAGGGCGAATACTCCGTTCCGAGAGTCTTCGACAAGATTCGCCCCTGCGATTCGAGTTGAACGTGCGCGACGGTCTGTAGGGGCAGGCCCGTGTGCCTGCCCGCCCTTACGCAATGCGGGCGCCCACGCGGGGGCGCCCCTACGAACGCATTTCAGGATCCCGTTACATCGCTTCGGCGACGCGGCGGATCAGGTCTTCGGCCTGGTCGCCGTGGGCCTTCAGGTCGGTGCGGCCGCTGATTTCGAGCATCAGCTTCGGTGAGAGGAATGAGACCGTGGCGGTGCCGTCGTCGTTTTCATAGACAATCACATTACAGGGCAGGAGGAGGCCGATCTCGATCTCTTCGGAGAGCATCGCGGAGGCCATCTGGGGATTGCAGGCGCCGAGGATTATGTAGCGACGGAAATCAAAGTCGATCTTCCGCTTCAGGGTCTTCTTCATATCGATCTCGGTCAGGACGCCGAAACCCTCTTTCTTAAGTTCGGCGGTCGTCTTCGCGATCGCATCGTCGTACGACAGACCGGTCGTGATCTGGTAACCGTATTGTGTCTTCTTCATTGTTTCCTCCCGCGCTTTCCACCGATACGTTCGCCACGGAGATCGTGTGAGACGGATCGTCACAAGACAGGTTCTGCTGTCGCTGCGGGGCGCATAGGCGAATAGTCGTCCGCTAATACGAGCCCAGTGCCGCCTCGATGTCGGCCAAGAGGTCGTCGATATGTTCGATCCCGACCGAGAGGCGGATCAGATCGTCGCCGAGCCCGCGCGGTTCGCGGATTTCTCGGGGGATCGTGGCATGGGTCATCAGGGCCGGGTGCTCGATCAGCGATTCGACGCCGCCCAGCGACTCGGCCAGTGCGAAGACTTTAGTCGCGCCGCAGATCGCCTTCGCCTCGGTCTCTCCCCCCTTGATGTAAAACGACACCAGCGAACCGAAGCCGGTCATCTGATTGCGGGCGCGTTCGTGATACTGGTCGGTCGGCAGGCCGGGATAGAGCACCTTGCGGACACGGGGATGGTTCGAAAGGAACTCGGCGATCGCCATCGCGTTGGCTTCGTGCTGTCGCATCCGTATGCCAAGCGTCTTGATCCCCCGCAGGATGATCCAGACATCAAACGGGCCCGGGACCGGACCGATCGCGTTGCGGGCGAACGCCAGACGTTCCTGGATCTTGTCGTCGGATGTCACCGTGGCGCCGCCGATCACGTCGGAATGCCCGCCCAGAAACTTGGTGCTCGAATGCACCACGATATCGGCGCCAAGAGCGAGCGGCTGCTGGAAGTACGGCGATGCGAACGTGTTGTCGACGGCCAGGAGGATCTTGTGTTTGCGCGCCAGTGCGGCCGCCGCCCTGAGATCGGTCACTTTGAGAAGCGGATTCGACGGTGTTTCGAGCCAGAGCATCCGGGTCTTGGGCGTAATTGCCTTCGCCACCTGATCGAGATCGGTGGTGTCAACGAACGTATAGTCGAGTCCCCAGGGACGGAAGATCTTCTCGAAAACACGGTAGGTCCCGCCGTAGACATCGTCGCCCGAGATGAGGTGATCGCCCTGCTCGAAGAGGGCCATCACGGTCGAGGTGGCAGCCATGCCGGAGGAAAACGCGAGGGCGTACTTCCCCCCTTCCAGAGCGGCGAGGCAGATTTCGAGCGCCTCGCGCGTGGGATTCTGGGTACGGGAATACTCGTAGCCCTTGTGCTCGCCGACCGCCGTCTGGACATAGGTGGAGGTCTGATAGATCGGCACGATGATCGCGCCGGTCTTCTCTTCGGGTTCCTGACCGGCGTGGATGGCAAGTGTTTCAAATTTCATGTCTGCTCCGTAAGCTGGGGTGTTTTCTGGAGGAAACCATTATCGCGCATCCATTGGTCGGAGAATATCTTCGAGAGATAGCGCGAACCGGAATCGGGGAGAATGACAACCGGATAGCGGATTTCGGGATGTGCGGCGAGCCAGCGAACAGCACCGACCAGTGCGCTGCCGGAGGAGCCGCCGGCGAAAATCCCTTCTTCTGTGGTCAGGCGACGGGCCATCTCGAAGGACTCCCGGTCGTTGATCCGGACCATGTCATCGATCAGCGTGAAATCGAGCGTTTCCGCCAGTATGTCCTCGCCGATGCCCTCGACCTTGTAGGTCTTCGGCTCGGTCATCGTTCGGCTCTTGAACCAGTCGTAGTAAATCGAGCCCTCGGGATCGATCGCGACGACTTTGACCGACGGATTCTTCTCTTTGAGAAAGCGTCCGGTGCCCGAGATCGTGCCGCCGGTCCCGACCCCGGCGATCAGGCAGTCGATCTGGCCCTCGGTCTGCTCGTAAAGCTCCGGGCCGGTTGTCAGGTAGTGCGCTTCGATGTTGTCGAGATTGTAATACTGGTTGGCATAGAACGACCCCGGCGTTTCCCGCGCGACGCGTTTGGCGGTTTCATAAAGCGATTCCGGTGAGTCGGGAGGCACATTGGTCGGGGTGATGATCACTTCGGCGCCGAATGCTTTCAGGAGGCCGATCTTCTCCGCGGACATCTTGTCGGGCATGGTAATGATCGCCTTGTAGCCGCGCACGGCGGCGACCATCGCCAAGCCGACCCCGGTGTTGCCGGAGGTGCTCTCGACAATCGTTCCACCCGGCTTGAGGCGTCCTTCCTGTTCGGCCTTGTTGATGATATGGACCGCCATCCGGTCCTTGACCGACCCGCCGGGATTCAGAAACTCGATCTTGGCGAAAAGCGGCATCGGCAGATCGGCACCGATACGCCGGAGTCGCACGATCGGCGTCCGCCCGATCGCCTCCAGGATGTTCTCGAGTGGTTGTGTAGACATCGCTTTGGTCACCGCCATTTCTCCCGCTCCATTCATGAAGGGGCTAAACTACGGGACAGGGGCGGGCGATGTCAAATGTTGCCCTGCCTGCCGGGAGGGAAAATCGCTACGGATCGGGTTGTGCACGCGCGCTGCTAATTGTGCAGCCGGAATCTGACCGGGTAGGTGACCCAGACCGCCACCGGCCGGCCGTTCTGGATTGCCGGCTTGTATCGTGTCGCGTAGGCGGCGGCCCGCGCCGCGTCGTCAAAGCCGACGTTGCTCCCCGACGATCGGGTGATCACGACCTCGCGAACGGTGCCCCGCGAATCGATCAGCGCGCTGACCAACACCGTCGCCTCGCGACTCGTCAGGCGGGCCATTTCCGGGTATGTGGGCTTGACGATCTTGACCGGTACCGGGAGTTCGTCCGTGTAGACGAACTCGGTTCGGCTCGGCAGATATTCAGCCGTGTCGACAATCCCCCCGGCGCGCGCACTGGTATTGCCGCTCCCGTCATACGAACTCGCGGGACCATACGATCCGCCGATTTCGGCCGCCTCTCTGATCGGATTGAAGACAACGGTCTCCGTGGCGAGTTCATCAGGTACGGGATCAGGGATCATGCCCCGGATGTCGCCGGGTGAGATTCTTCTCGACGTGGGTTCGGCGATAATGGGCGGTGGAGGTGGCAGCGGCCGAAAAACAACACCTCCCGATGAGGTCTCCGGTCGTGGCGGGACGGGACCGACCGCAGTCCCTTCATATCCGCCTATGAGTGCCGCCCCGCCGAGGATTGCCAGATGCGTGAGGACCGCCAGGATGAGCCCGACGGTGAGGTTTCTCTGGTAGGCGAGTTTCAACTCGAACGCGCCGTAGGAGCCGGCGTCGACG
>DATKYL010000103.1:0-5261 GCA_035528515.1 Acidobacteriota bacterium
GCTCGGATTGGGCCCGCGGCCGCGATGACCTACAGGCCGAGCTAATGTGAAGGAGAAGAAGTTGCCTCTCTTGCTACGTCGCAAGACTCTTGGGCTGGCCGCGATGTTGCTGGTTCTCGCCTGCACCTCGCGGCGGAGCGTGGACACACAGGACCACGGCCCTGCCGGCACCTACATCGATGAACCGGTCATCCTCGCCTACTCCGGACCCATCCTGCCGAGCGAGCAGATCGAGAACGAGTATGTCTTCGATCTGAGCCAGGACACGCTGGTAACGTCCCGGCGGTATAACGACATCCTGGTACGCTACCGCACCGTGAATTCGTGTGACCGTCTCGCCGAGGTGTGGGACAACGAGAGGCAGGAGTGGCGTCCCATCTCCTGGCATGATTCAGGTGGTTGCTTCCATGAGTTCACCACCCACCGGCACATGCTCTCGGCAGTGGGGATCGATGCGGGGGCGGTTGTGGACAGCGCCGGTCAGATGCGGATACGGGTGTACGGCCCGTACAACCTATGGATCTGGACGCTGGAACTCCATCCGGAGTACTACATGATCCCTGTTTCTCCCGAGGCACCACACGGGAGGGTTGGCTTGGCGTACGGTCGTGGACATTTCTACACCTCCACGTTCGGGACAGACTACGCGACCGCTCAGGTGTACGAAGTTGATGAGTCGGGGAGGATTCTGAGCCGTTTCACCCCGCCGATGGATACACCTTTCGGCCTCACTTTCGACGACGAGGACCTGTGGGTGCTTGGGTTGTTGGATACGCTCTTCAAGGTGAGCCTCGAAGGCGAGGTGCTGTGTGCATTCCCCCTCCCTACGATGTGGGGCGGCGATCTGGCATGGGATGGGGAAACGTTGTGGATGACGGAGCACCGGAAGCCCGAGCAGTGGCTTCTGGGGATCGATCCAGAGGCATCCTGTGAATCAGGTATGGCGGTGATCACCGATTCCCTGCCCCGACCAGGAGGGAAATCTGCACCCGGTCTGACCTGGGACGGTTCTCACTTCCTCCTAGTGAGTGACGGCTTGTATAGGTTGACGCGTGAGGGAGAGGTCGTTTCGACCTATTCACTTCCGTCTCTAGTTGTGTGGGGTGCCGCTTGGGACGGCTCTCGTGTCTGTCTGGTGACGAAGGGCCCCACCGGGCCTGACGGCTGGTACACAGATGATCTTGTAATCGAGTGTTTCAAGCTGCGATGAGCCCCCCCACTCCCCCCTTCCCCTTTGCTCCCCAATAGGTTACCTTGGCCGGGAGCCGGCTGCCCTCCAGGGGTCGGTCCGGCCTTTGCCGGGAGCATCCCTGTGCCGCCGGTCCCACCAGATACCCCCAATCCCCCGCCTAACCAATCGGGACAATCCCCGTCCAATCAACAGATGGGTGGAGATGATGCCGCCATTGTTGAGCAGGTTCGGACCGGGGACACCGACGCATTTCGGTGCCTGGTCGAACGTCACAGTCAGGGGATCTTCAGACTGGCTTTTCGCATGACCGGAAATGAACACGACGCCGAAGACGTGGTCCAGGAGACGTTCCTGCGGGCCTACCGCCAGCTTCACCGGTTCGAGTCGCGTTCCGCCTTCGGGACCTGGCTGCACCGGATCGGTGCCAATTGCGCGGTCGACGTGATCCGCGCCCGGCGGCAGCGCGACGAAGTTACGACCACCGCGGACGAGAACGAGGGATCGATTGTCGATACCCTGCCTGCGGACAGTTCCGCTCCCGACCATAAGGTTTTCAAGGCCGAGGTGCGCCAGAAGGTTGTCGCGGCGATGGCATCGTTGAGCACAATGGAACGCGCCGCGTTCGTGCTGCGCCACTTCGAGGATATGCCGATCCGCGAGATCGGCGCGACTCTCGGTCTGAAGGAGAACGCGACCAAGAATACGATCTTCCGCGCGCTGGCGAAAATCCGCCGCGAGCTTGAACCCATAATGAGTGAGCTGCGCTGATGCATCTGACCGATGAACAGTTGATCCTCTTTCATTATAAAGAGGCCGACGACGCGGATGAGATCCGTGCGCATCTCGAATCGTGCCCGACCTGCCGCAACGCGTACCAGGACCTGACCCGCATCTTAGGGGCGGTCGAGAAAGCGCCCGTCCCCGAGCGCGACGAGACATTCGCCGCCGGTATCTGGGAGCGGCTGCGTCCCCAGTTGTGGCAACCCCGGAGCGAAAAGCCGGTGGTCGTCGATGCGCGACGCGGCCGCTGGATCGCGGTCGCAGCCGTGGCGGCCGCACTGATTCTGGCGTTCGGCCTCGGACGTTTCCTGCCGCACGAGAGCCCGCAGCAGGCTGCGGTGACGCAAGACGAGGCGCCGCCCGACAATGTGCGCGAACGCATCATCGTGGTCGCGGTCGGTGAACATCTCGAGAAATCGCAGATGATGTTGGTCGAGCTGGTCAACGCCGGCGGCAACGGCACGGTGGACATCACCTCCCAACGCGACCGCGCCGCCGACCTGATCGGTGACAACCGCCTGTATCGCCTCGCCGCGGAAGAGGAAGGCGACGCCGCCACCGCGGATTTTCTCGATGAACTTGAACGTTTGTTGGTGTCGGTGGCTAACGCCGACCCCGAAATGCCGTCCGAAGAGTATGAGTCGCTCAAACACCGGATTGCACAACAGGGACTACTGCTCAAAGTGCGCATTTTCGGCTCCAAGCTGCGTCAGCAGACAATCGACCACGCGCGTGATCCGATGCGGCCTACGATCTGAGAGGGAGGGAGTAATGAAGCACATATTGATGATCACCTTATGCGCAGCCTTGCTGCTGACGGTAACGGTTCAGGCGAGTCCGCCGGATTCCAGGCCGGCGTCGCAACCTCTCCTGTGGCTGCTGGCGGTCAACGACACGGACGATGAGACCGAAGAAGGCGCGAAGCAGCGCGCGAAAGAATACGAACTGTACGAGGAAGCGACCGACGCCCTCGATGACGAGGATTGGGAAGAGGCCGCCGATCTCTTCGACGAAGTGTTTCGTCTTAAGGGACGCCACGTCGATGCCGCGATGTACTGGAAGGCGTACGCGTTACATAAAGAAGGGCGGCGCACGCGGGCACTGGATGTGCTGGATGATCTGAGGCAGGAGTTCCCCGAGAGCCGCTGGCTCAAAGAGGCCGAGGTCCTGCAAGTGGAAATCGACCGCGCATCCGGCCGCGACCGCGACCGGGGATCGCGTGGCAGACGCGGCGCCCTCGAGGATGAAGAGGACGACGATCTCAAGCTGATGATCATCAACAGCCTGATGATGAGCGATCCGGAACGCGCGATCCCACTTTTGGAGAAGATCCTGAACGGATCGAGCGGCCCCAAGGTCAAGGAGCAGGCGCTCTTCGTTCTCGCGCAAAGCAACTCGGCGCGGGCTCGCGAGATCATTGCCCAAGCCGCCCGTGATACGAAGGACCCGATGCTGCAACGCAAAGCCGTCGAGTTCTTAGGGATCTTCGGCGGTTCCGCGAATCGGGATCTGCTGCGCGAAGTCTACCGTAGCGCGACCGATCGCACGCTCAAGCGCCAGATTCTCGAGAGCTTCATGATCGCCGGTGACGCCGACCAGTTGCTGAAGGCGGCGAAAGAAGAACAGGACGCGTCATTGCGCCGGACGGCCGTCGAGCAGCTCGGCATCTTAGGCGAGGGTCGTCAGTTATCCGAGTTGTACGACGTCGAGTCCGATGTCGACGTCCGGGAGCAGATCTTAGAAGCGTTGATGATCGCCGGCGAATCGGAACGCCTGCTGGCGGTTGCTCGGAATGAAACGAGCGACCACCTGCGCGAGAAGGCGGTCGAGTATCTGGCGGTGATGGGTCAGGGTGAGGCGCTGGGGGATCTGTACAGCACGGAAACGAATGTCAAGATCCGCAAACAGATACTCGAAGGCTTCATGATCGCGGGCGACTCCCAGCGGCTGCTCGATGCCGCCCGCAATGAAGAGAGCACACCGTTGCGCGAGGCGGCGGTCGAATACCTGGGTGTCCTCGGGCACGGCGGCGAATTGTGGGAGCTCTATCAGACCGAGTCCTCGGTGAAGGTGAAGGCGCAGATCTTAGAAGCGTTCATGATCGCCGGTGAGTCCGACTATCTGCTGCGGGTCGCCAAACAGGAAGACAACGATACACTGCGCCGTCAGGCGATCGAGTACATCGGCATCAACGGCGGCGCCAGGGCGAGCGAGATCCTTGCATCGCTGTACGACACCGAGACCGATCGCGAGACGCGCGAGCAGATCATCGAGGCGCTCTTCCTGCATCAGGATGTCGACCGGCTGATCGAGATCGCACGCACCGAAAAGGACCGCGAGCTGCGCAAGCAGGCGATCGAATACCTGTCGATCATGAACTCGCCGAAGGCGACCGACTTCCTTCTGGAACTCCTTGACGAAAACTGAGAGGTGAGCGATGAAGCAACGGCCATTCACTCTGATGACAGCGGCGGTCTGCCTGATCGCATTGACCGCGACCGCCGGCGCGACGCCCGAGTTCCGCCGCGCCGAGGTTGAGGAACGTTCGGCCGCCGATGGACTGAAGAATGTGTTCGCCGGAATCGTCGACCGCGCCGACGAAGTGGTCTGGATCGGGTACGCGGCACCGCAGATTCCCGGCCACCGCAGCGGTTGCGGCAACTCCCGTAGTCGCAGCTGTGTCTGCAAGCTCGAACGCGAAATCAGCTCGTACCAGACCTCAGGCGACGACGCATTCGGTCGTTTCTCCGGGGAGATGCTGGTTCTCTATCGCGTGGAGGACAACCGCGTTGAACGCATCCGCATGTTCTCCGACTACTGCACGATCGACGCCGATGATCTGACGGTCTACTGGCTGACCGACGTCGATCCGTCCGAAAGCATTGCCCTGCTGGAGTCGTTTGTCGACACGGAACGGTCCGATCGCCGAAAGCGTCAGGATATAGCGGGCGGCGCGGTGTGCGCGATTGCGATGCACGACGACCCGGGCGCGTTTGCCGCGCTGGAACGTTTCGTGCAGCCGGACCGACGGGAGTCGTTGCGCGAGAGCGCGGTGTTCTGGATCGGCGAGACCGGCGGCGCGGAGGGTGTCAAGGTGCTGCAACGTGTGCTGCGCGATGACCCGAGCACCGATATCCGCGAGCATGTGACCTTTGCGCTCACGCTCTCCGACACTCCCGAGGCGCTGGAGACGCTCATCGACGCCGCGCGCCACGATCACGACTCCGAGGTGCGCGAGCAGGCGATCTTCTGGCTCTCGCAGGAGGCGAGCGAGAAAGCAACCGATGCG
>DATKYL010000104.1:0-4890 GCA_035528515.1 Acidobacteriota bacterium
CTACCGGCTCGACGATGTTGAGTGGGCGGAAGAGTCGTTTGAGGATCATGTCCGGGTATCGTACACGGCGGTGGCGGTTGACACCACGCTGACCTTTCCCGCCGGGACTGCCGTGGTGGATATGCGCCAGCCGGCGGCGAAAGTCGCGATGCAGGCGCTCGAGCCGGACGGCCCCGACTCGTTTCTCTCGTGGGGTCTATGGAATGCGATTCTCGAACGCAAAGAGTACATCGACGATTACATGATCGATCCGCTGGCCGATTCGATGCTCGCCGCCGATCCCCTGCTCCGCCGCATCTATGAGGAGCGGCTGGCCGCCGATACGGCGTTTGCACGGAATGTCCGGGCCCGGCGCGACTTTTTCTATCGGCGGTCGCGTTTCTACGAGGCGGGGTACAACTGGTATCCGGTGGCACGGCTGGTCGGCGACGCGCTTCCGCCGCGGGCGCCGTGGGAGAACAAGCCATAGAGCGGCGGCGCGGTTGACCGCGTTGCGGGTGGACCGACTGGTCTTCGGGCGAACAATAGCCGATACTTGAGCTATTGTCGTCGCTTTCGTGATGTCTGAGGGGAGGGGCTTGTGAAAACGACTGTTGCCGATCGGCGTGAGGATATCGCCCTGAACGGGATCGACACCGGCCTGGCCGGTGTCGGTTTATCGAATCTGGGCCGCGTGTACGCCAACCTGGTCACGCCGGCGCTGTACGAGCAGGTGGTCCGACGCCGCGAAGGCGTTCTGTCGCACCTGGGTCCGGTCGTGGTACGCACCGGCCATCACACCGGTCGCTCGGCCAACGACAAGTTTATCGTCGAGGATGATCTCTCACGCGATTCGGTCTGGTGGGGCCCGCAGAATCAACCGTTTTCCGGCGCGCACTTCGATCGCCTCCTGCTTCGGATTTCGGCATACCTGCAGGGAAGCGATGTCTATGTTCAGGATCTCTACGCCGGGGCCGATCCGGCGCACCGAATCGGGGTGCGGGTGGTCAACGAAACCGCGTGGCACAATCTCTTCGCGCGGACGATGTTCATCCGGCCCGATCGTGACGAACTGAAGCACTATCAGCCGGACTTCACCGTCCTGCACGTGCCGCACTTCCACGCGGTACCGGAGATCGACGGAACGACTTCCGAAACGTTCATCATTCTCAATCTCACGCGCAAGCTGGTCCTGATCGGGGGCACAAGCTACGCCGGGGAGATCAAGAAGTCGATCTTCACCGCGCTGAATTTTCTCCTGCCGCATCGCAGAGTGCTTTCGATGCACTGTTCGGCCAACGTCGGCGCGGCGGGCGACGTGGCGCTCTTCTTCGGATTGTCGGGGACCGGCAAGACGACGCTGTCGGCCGACCGGGAGCGCGCGCTGATCGGAGACGACGAGCACGGCTGGTCGGACAGTGGGGTTTTCGATTTCGAGGGCGGGTGTTACGCCAAAGTGATCCGCCTGTCGCCCGAGGCCGAGCCGGATATCTATGAGTGTACCCGCCGCTTCGGGACGATTTTGGAGAACGTCGCGATCGATCCGGAAACGCGACGTCTCGATCTCGACGACGCCTCGTTGACCGAAAACACGCGCGCGGCCTATCCGACCACGCACATTCCCAACGCAATCCGGGAGGGACGTGCCGGTCATCCGACGAATATCGTGATGCTTACCGCCGACGCGTTCGGCGTCATGCCGCCGATTTCCCGGCTCACGCCGCCGCAGGCGATGTACTATTTCATATCCGGATACACCGCCAAACTGGCGGGCACGGAGAGCGGCCTGGGTGCTGAGCCGCAGGCGACCTTTTCCGCCTGCTTCGGAGCGCCATTCATGGCGCTGCACCCGACCGCCTACGCCGACCTTCTGGCCGAGAAGATCAAGCGTCACGACGTTTCGGTGTGGCTGGTCAACACCGGCTGGAGTGGCGGCCCGTATGGAGTCGGCAAACGTGTGGCGATCGGACACACGCGGGCGATGGTCAAGGCGGCGTTGACGGGCCAGCTGAACGACGTGGCGACGACGCCGCACCCGATCTTCGGCGTCGCGGTGCCGCAATCATGTCCCGGTATCCCCGCGGAGATTCTCGATCCGCAGCAGACCTGGGCTGATCGTTCCGCGTACGACCAGGCGGCGCGCGATCTGGCGCGACGCTTCCGGGAGAATTTCGCACAGTTCGAGAATGACGTCGATGCGGCGGTGATCGCCGTGGGGCCGCAGGGTTGAGGGGAGCGGATGGTATGAATCGGATCGGGGTCTTGACGTCGGGCGGCGATGCACCGGGGATGAACGCCGCCATTCGGGCGGTGGTGCGCAGCGCCATCAAGTCCGGACTGGAGGTCTTCGGCATCCGCCGCGGGTATCAGGGGGCGATCGACGACGATATCATCCCGCTGAATCACCGTTCGGTCTCCAATATTATCCAGACCGGCGGTTCCATCCTGATTTCCTCCCGTTGTGATGTCTTCACCACCCCCGAGGGACGGCAGACCGCGCTGCGGCACATCAAGAGTCGCGGCTTGGAGGGCCTGGTTGTGATCGGGGGAAACGGCTCGCTGACCGGCGCGCATCTGTTTTACGAGGAGACCGGATTCCCCACCATCGGTATCCCCGGTACGATCGATCGGGATATTTACGGCACCGAGGTTACGGTCGGCTACGACACCGCGGTCAATACCGCTCTCGGCGCGATCGACCGTATCCGCGACACCGCGTCGGCAATGGAGCGTGTGTTCTTAGTCGAGGTGATGGGTCGTCACTGCGGCGATCTGGCGCTGATCGCCGGCGTTGCCGGCGGCGCCGAGGCGGTGCTCGTGCCGGAGATCGATACCGATTACGACCGCCTGATCCGCGAAGTCCAGGCCGGATTCACTTCCGGGAAGCGGACCAATCTGATCGTCGTCGCGGAGGGTGATTCCTGCGGCGGCGTGCTCAATCTGCAGAAGGAACTCGAGCAGCGCGCGGGCCTCAAATCGTGGGTCTGCATTCTCGGTCACACCCAACGGGGCGGCAACCCCACCGCGGCCGATCGTTTCCTGGCGACCGCACTCGGCGTCTCGGCGGTCGAAGCCCTGGTGGCAGGGCGGCACGGCATCATGATGGGATGGCGCGGCGATGAGGTCGCCTCGGTTCCGCTGGCGGATGTGGTCAACAACAAACGACCTTTCAACCCGATGCACCGGGATTATCTGACGTCACTCATGTAGGCGTCCGGCCCTCCGGCTGTCGCCCGGAGGCGTCTGTCTTCGCCGTGTACTGCGTGCCGATGGGCTGTCCTGCTCGTCATATTCCGCTGGACGACCACCAAGCGCTACCGCTTTATTCGGCCAACCGGTTTGTAGGCCGAAGGAGACGATCCATGAGAAACCGCAGACTCACCCTGTTCGCGTTCCGCGCGTCCCGCGCGGCGCTCGCAGCAGTCACCGCCGCTGTCATCTTCGCTCAGGCAGTTGAGGTACCGGCCCAGGCGCCGACGGCCGATCCGCCGCCGATCGGGATGGAGGTATTCAAGGCGCGCCGTCAGGCGCTGATGGATTCGATCGGCGCAGGAACGGCGATCCTCTATTCGCAGGGTCGCAGCGGTGAGACCGGTTACCACGCCGACGCCAACTTCTGGTATTTGACCGGCAACGACGAAGGCGGCGCGATTCTCGTTCTTCAGCCCGGCGAGTACGACAGGGAGATCCTCCTGACGCCGTCGCGCGACACCGAGGACGAACGCTGGACCGGGATGCGGCCGGCACTCACAGAGTCGCTCAAGGTGGCGTGGGGCTTCGACGATATCCGTCGCACTGGATCGTTGAACGGAATGCTCGTCAACAACATGAAACACACGCCGACTCTGCATCTGATTTCGCCGCTGGTGAGCCCGTCATCGGACGTTCCGAAAGATCTGGAACTCTACCGCAAGGTCTCCGGACGCATTCCCGGTGTTGAGATCGAGAACTCGTCGCACTTTCTCGAATCGATGCGCATGGTCAAGTCCGACGCCGAAGTCGCCGCGATCGAGAAAGCGATCGCGGTCACGCATCAGGGGATCACCGATCTGCTCGCGGCGGTCCGTCCCGGCATTTACGAGTACCAACTCGACGGGATTCTGGAGGAGTCATTCAAGCGCCGCGGCGCGCAGCACATGGCCTTCGATCCAATTGTCGGGGCCGGAGTGCAAACGGCGATCCTGCATTATGAGCGGCGCGATCAGCCGCTCAAAGAGGGGCAACTTCTCCTCTTAGACGTCGGCGCCGCCTGGGATCACTACCGTGGTGACATCAGCCGAACGGTGCCGGTCGACGGGACCTTCACACCCGAGCAGGCGGAGATCTATGATATCGTGCTGGCCGCACTCAATGCGGCGATCGACGCAGTCAAGCCGGGTGTGACGACACGCGATGTTCATGAGGTCGCGCGCGACGTGATCCGCAGGTCGGGATATGTCGATGATTTCATCCACTCCACGTCGCACCATCTCGGCTTGCAGACGCACGACGCCGCCGACTACGGCACTCCGCTCGCGCCGGGGATGGTGATCACGATCGAACCGGGGATCTATCTCCCCGACCGGGAAATCGGCGTGCGCATCGAGGACGATGTCGTGGTGACGAAGACCGGCTGCCGGGTGTTGTCGGCGGCGATCCCGCGTGACCGCGTCGCGGTCGAAGCGTGGCTGGCGGCGGCGCGGCGGTAGGGGGCGATGCCCGCTGTCTTCACATCTACCTGAGAAAGGTGTGTCGCTGACGTTCGTTAGTGAGTCACGCACTGACGAACGGGCCTGTTGAAAAAGTGCTGTTTCGCCCCTCCGGGGCTTGGGCCTTTGGGTGGTCCTCCGATCCCAGGGCTCACGCCCTGGGCTAAGCTCCTGTCACACCACGCGTCTGTTCTCGATCAGGACACGGTTTGCGTGATCGCCG
>DATKYL010000105.1:0-5555 GCA_035528515.1 Acidobacteriota bacterium
GGAGACCTATCGTGACATGGTCTCCGGTCTGCTTGACATGTACATGTCGAGCGTGAGCAACAAGATGAACGAAGTGATGAAGGTCTTGACGATCATTGCTACGATCTTCATCCCGCTGGGTTTTCTGGCAGGTGTTTACGGCATGAACTTCAACACGGAGGCCAGTCCGTTCAATCTGCCGGAGCTGGGGATGCGCTACGGCTACCCATTGTTCTGGGCGGCAGTGTTGCTCACCGCCGGTGGCCTCCTCTGGTTTTTCCGCCGCCGCCGCTGGCTGTAATCCGGGAAGCCGTCTGGGTGGGCCGGGGCGCGACCGGCCGGAGGGTTGATCGATGAACTTGACGAATTTGTGGCAACAATACCAGGGCTGGCTCACCACCAGCGGCGTCCGCGTGCTCATCATCGTGGTCGGCGCGCTGCTGGTTACCAAGATCGGGCGGCTGCTGATCGCGCGATTCTTCGGGGCGCTGCGCAAGCCGACGGTCGGCGACGAGATGCGCAAGCGCACCGAGACGCTGGCCTCGCTGATTCAGTACGTCATCACGGTCGCGGTCTTCGCACTGGCACTGATGATGATCCTCGACGAGTTCGGCGTTGAGATCGGGCCGATCTTGGCGGCGGCCGGAATCCTCGGCCTGGCACTGGGATTCGGCGCCCAGCATCTGGTACAGGACATCATTAACGGGTTTTTCATTCTCCTGGAGGATCAAGTCCGCGTCGGCGATGTCATCGAGACCGCGGGCAAAAGCGGCATCGTCGAAAAGGTGAATCTGCGCCTCGTAGTCCTGCGGGACCTGGCGGGCCGCGTCCATTACATCCCCAACGGCAAGATCGACATCGTGACCAACATGACGAAAGAATTCTCCTACGCGCTCCTGAACATCGGCGTGGCGTATCGTGAGGACATCGACGAGGTCAGCGCCGTAATGGTTGCGGTCGACGAAGAGATGCGACGCGATCCCGAGCTGCGATCAATGATCCTGGAACCGATCGAGATTCTCGGGCTCGATGAGTTCGCCGACTCGGCGATCGTGATTAAGGCCCGCGTCAAGACACAGCCGATTAAACAGTGGAAGGTTGCACGCGAATTCCGGCGACGCCTGAAGAAGCAGTTCGATAAGCAGGGCATCGAAATCCCCTTCCCCCACGTCACCCTGTACATGGGACAGGACAAAAAGGGAGACGCCCCACCGATTCATGTCTCGGTAGACCGGACGGACGGGGGCTAAGCGGGCCTGGGCGTTTATGCCCGCCGGGACTCATCCTGTCCGGGAGTAGGGATGTCCGATCAGATCAAAGAACTCCGCCCGGGTTTCCGGACGGTCACGGAAGACACCCAGAAGCGTTGAGGTCACCGCCACCGAGTTCTGCTTCTCAATTCCCCGCATCTGCATGCAGAGGTGCTCCGCCTCCATCACCACACCGACCCCGAGCGGATCGAGAACCGAGGCAATCGTGTCGGCGATCTGTTTGGTCAGCCGCTCCTGCACCTGCAGGCGGCGCGCGAACAGATCGACGACGCGCGCCAGTTTCGAGAGACCGAGAATCTTGCGGTTGGGGATGTACGCCACATGGCACTTGCCGAAGAAGGGGAGCAGGTGGTGCTCGCAGAGACTGAAAAAATCGATATCGCGCAGGATCACCATTTCCCGGTAGTCCTCGACGAAGGTGGCTCCATTGATGACGTCTTCCAGCCGTTCCCGGTAGCCGCGGGTCAGGAAGGCAAGTGCTTCGGCGACCCGTTCGGGCGTCTTCACAAGCCCCTCGCGAGTGGGGTCCTCGCCGATCTCCTCTAACAGGGTCCGTATCGTATCAGGCAGGCTCACAGGCCGACTCTCCATTCACGGGCCGCTCACACCGGTCGGCCAGACTTGAAGTATACACAACCGCTGAGGCCGGATTAAGCGATTTTGGCCGCGACCGACCGTCCTTTGCGGTGCGGGCTAAGGGGAATCGGCGTCTCGACGATGCCGGGCGCTGCGACGCAACATGCCGCTCAGCCCGATCCCGAAGCCCAGCGCGACGCCGATCGCGTCGGCCAGAAAGTCCTGCGGGTCCGGGTCGCGTCCGGGGATCCACCCCTGGTGATACTCATCCACGGCCGCAAACACCAGCAGGGCAACCACCAGGAGTGTGCTGCGCAGCCCCCACCGCCGCGGTGAGGAGAGGCCCCACCCGCGCGCAACCAGGAATGCCAGAATCGCATACTGGCCGAAATGGAGAATCTTGTCCAGATGGCTGGTGCCGATATTGGGCAGGCGTACCCCGGGCCACGACGACAGTGCGATGACCAGAACGGCGTACAAGGCGGCGAGGAGGCGGTAGGTTCGTGGCATAGCGCGGGGCTCCGGTGAGGGCTATCGGAGACTCAGGAAGGTACCGGCGGCCCCGGGTGATGGCAAGGAAATCGCCGGGTCACTCTATCCCGCAGCGGCATACGATGACCAACCGGATTGCACCCTGCGCCCGGGCGGGGTAACTTGCACTCATGGCTGTCCGCCGTCATTGCCGCTGGTTCGCGATCTGCCTTCTCCTTGCCGCCGTCACCCTCGCGGCCGAGGGCATCGCCGCGCCACTCCCTGGCAACGGACAGGCCGCTGTGGTCGACACGATCCGCCCACCCACCCTGCTCGAGTACGTCAACGCCGACATTCCCGGTGCGGCGTTGGGCGCTCCTCGTGTCGCTCTCGTGCTCTCCGGCGGGGGAGCCCGCGGTCTGGCACAGATCGGCGTCCTGCGCGCGTTCGAGGAAAGCGGCATCACCTTCGATGTGATCTGCGGCGTATCGATGGGCGCGATCGTCGGTGGTCTCTACGCGGCGGGGATCGGTTCCGATTCGCTCGAGACATTGGCGCGCTCGGTCGATTGGCGGGAACTGTTGAAGAACGCGCCGCCGCGGACGCGGCTCTTGCTGTCGCAAAAGGAAAAGGCCGCCAACTGGCTTCTCTCGATCCCCCTGAAAGGATTCAAGCCGCGCTGGCCGACCGGGGCGATCACCGGGCAGGCGCTCTACAATTACCTCTCAAGCCTGACACAACGAGCCTCCTATCGCAGCGGCGGCGACTTCGACCGGCTGCGGGTCCCGTATCGCGCGGTCGTCACCGATCTGGTCACCGGCGAACGGATCATCTTCGAGGCGGGTGAACTCGCTTTTGCGATGCGCGCGGCGATGGCCTTTCCCCTGGCGGTGACGCCCTTGCAGGACGGCAACCGTCTCTACGCCGACGGCGGGCTGGTCGATCCCCTCCCGGTCGGGCTCGCCCGCACGCTCTCCGATCGGCCGATCGTCGCGGTCAACACTGCCTCTGGGCTGGCTGCGCTGGAGGAGCTTACCGATCCATACGCGGTCGCCAACCAGGCGACCACGATCATGACCGCCGCCAAACTCGAGCAGGCGCTGGGACAGGCCGACCATGTGTGCACGCCCGCCGTCGAGGGTATCGCCAACCTGGGATTCGGCGAGATCGATACGCTCATCGCCCTGGGGTATGCGGCCGGCCGGAAGGTGGCCGCCGCGATTCTGAGCGACACTCACGGCGACGTCGAAGAATCGTACGACGAACCGAACCTGCCACGGTACACGGTCGAACTCGCAGACGGGCTTGCGGCGACCGACTGCCCCCCCGAACTGGCGACCTGGATTCTTGAGGGGACGCCGGTGACGCGGTCACAGCTCGAACACGCCGTCGCCGCACATGTGCAACGCGGCACGTGGTGGCGGGCGACGATCACCGAAGCCGCAAGTCCGGCGGACCGGATCGTGCTCGCGGCGGACAAGCCGCCCATCCTCCGTGAAATCCGTTTTACCGGCATATCGGTTTTCCCGGCGGCGATCCTTGAAGCGGCATCGGCGCTGGAGCGCGGGAACACTTACGATCTGCCGGCCATCGCCCACGGCCTGCGGCGTATCATCCGGCACTACGTCGCCCGCGAATACACCCTTGCGGACATCCGGCACGCCACGTTCGACACAAGCGGTGTCCTGACGGTGGCCATCGATGAAGCGCCATTGGTCGGCATTGAACTCACCGGCAACAAGGCGGTCCGCAACTGGGTCATTCTGCGCAGCTTCCCGATGAAACCGGGCACCCCCTACAACGCCCGCAAGGTCGCGGAAGGGTTGAGCGATCTCCACGCGGGCGGGCTGTTCGAACAAGTGACCAACGAAGTGACGCGCACCGGCGACGGTCCGGTCCTCCACCTGCATGTCACCGAAAAAACCACCGACGCCCTGCGCGTGGGGCTGCATCATAATCTCGAATACCAGACGGAGAGTTTCCTGCAATGGGCGGACGTCAATTTGTTCGGTCTCGGCAACGAACTGACGGTGCACACCCAATACGCACCGCGTCGCGAGCACCACTTCATCCACCTGCGTTCCGATCGCATCTTTCGCACCTATCTGGCGGCCGGAATCAGCGCCTACTATCGTCGGCACGAACGGCGTCTGTACTCCGGCCACGAACGCGACGGCGAGTTTGAGACGACGCGCATCGGCTTCGAGGCCACTTTTGCGCAGAACATCTCCCGCTTCGCCCAGATCGCCGTCCTGGTGAGCGTCGAAAACATTGATTTCAAGGTCGACACGACGATTAAGAAACTGCGCCACGCCCGCGTGGCGGTCATCGGCAGCCTGGACGATCTCGACGATGCTGACTTCCCCCGGCACGGCCGCCGCATGAAAGCCACCATCTCCTGGGCGGATGATTTTTTCAATGGTGACGTCATCTACCGCGCTTTCCGGGCCGACGGGCTCGCGGTGTTATCGCCGGCGGAGCCGTTGAGTCTCTTTACCGGATTCCAGTTCGCCACCGCTGATCGCAAATTGCCACTGTACGAACGTCTCGGACTTGGGGGCCGGCGCTCGTTTATGGGTCTGGCCGACGATGAACTGCTCCAAGACCATGTTGTCGCGGCCACACTGGGAATCCGCTTCCGCGTCTACCCGTACAGCTATCTGGTCGTACGCGGCGACGTCGGCAACGCCTGGCCGCACGGTTTGGAAGTCGATTTCTGGGGGACGCTCCGCGCGGGCGTCGGTGGCGGGTTGATGTTCGACACGCCGATCGGGCCGCTGGTCATTCTGCAGGGATTGGCCGACGGCGGTGACACGAAGTTCTACTTCAGTTGGGGATACGACTTCTAAGACCGCGGCAAACCCGTCACTCTCAACACCCCGGCTCGACCTCCGCCGGGCGCCCGCCGACCACGTTGACCAGCCAGATCCCGATCATCACCAGAACGGCACCCGCCATCGTCGCCAGACTGAGCGTGGCGTCCAGGATCAGCCAGTCGAGAACCGACGCCACCACCGGCGTCACGAACGCGATGAGCGCCAGCTTGGTCGCTTGCATCGTGCGCAGAAGATGGTAGTACGTGACAAACGTGAAGACCGAACCGAACAGAGCCAGAAACACGACCGCTCCCACCGACAACGCGGTCCACTGAAACGCCGCGAAATCCTCAGCGGCGAACGCCATCGTGAACAAAACCACCGCTCCCACTGCCATCTGAATGAAATTGATCGACACCGGGTCCTCACGGGTCAGGTGGCG
>DATKYL010000106.1:0-6637 GCA_035528515.1 Acidobacteriota bacterium
TCTTATTTCGCCGATTGGACCGAGCGACCATCTGCGACAGCGCCGTCATTACATAGACCACCTCGCTCCTATTTGGCACGGGATGCCGAAGGGTTCACGTGGGGATTTTCTCTGCCTTGACGATCTCAGAGCGTATGCCGAGGGGAAGGAGATCAAGCCGCTTTCATTTCCGGGAGAGAGAGCGATGCTTGATCATATCAGCAAAGTTAAGCGCATTACGGTTGTCGCCGGGCACATGGACCCCATGTTCACGGATCGCGCCAACCGACCGAACGTGATACTGATGCACGGTGTCGGATTTGTCGTCGACGGCGACCACCGCCATCCTAGCTACCCTGGCACAAGGCAGAATCGGGCCAATACGTTATTGATGCTGGCTACGAATGAGCGCGTGGCGGCCTTGGAGCGCAAGGCGAATCCACAGATTCGCGTGGAGGCTGTCGGTTGCCCGAAACTGGACAAATGGATCGCTCACAAGCCGTCCAGAAACCTGGGATCTCCGCCGATCGTCGCGCTGGCTTGGCATTGGGACTGTCCGACAGGAGACGAAACGCAGAGTCTTTATGATCTTTTCGAGCCGTTCCTGTGGACGCTGACGGGAAGATATACCGTTCTCGGACATGGACACCCGCACATCATAGACCAGTTGGTGCCCCGGTATCGCAGTATGGGTATCGAGGCGGTCTACGATTTCGAGGAGGTATTCGAGCGAGCTGATGTGCTTATCGGCGATGCCACCAGTGCCGTATTCGAGTTTGCTGCGCTTGACAGACCTGTTGTTCCGCTTGCATCCAAAGAGTACAGGTCTACCGACTGCGGAGGTTGTTTTCATCTACGGACAAGTTTGGGACCGATCATCGAGTCCGGGCCGTGCCTTGTAGATGGAGTGGAGGCGGCACTGAACATGCCCCCGGATGAAATAGAAACAAGACGATCCACCATTGCCCAATGTTACGCTAACCTTGATGGTTCTGCGACCAAAGCGGCCGTAGATGCGATATGCAATGTAGTCAACTCACGGACATAGCCAGAACTGAGGTGCAAAATGAGCGAGCGAACCATGTTGCGAAAAGAGGGCGGCACGGTAGTACACGCCGCCGGTACGGATGAAGGCCACGCCAAGGTCGATGTACAGAACGAGCCCCTCCAGGTGGAGGTAGCGGACCTTGGCACCGTGGATGTTGAAGTCACGAATGCGGATCCGATAGATGTCAACGTCGCAAACGAGGGGCCGCTAGACGCGAATATCACCAATGAGGAACCGATCGAGGTAGAGGTCGCCAACGCGGAGCCGATAGACGTGAGCATCAGCGACGAGAGATTGCCGCTTCTCACGGCTGAGAACGAGTCAACCGGGGACCCCGAAGACCTCAAGGCGACTTCACAGGGTCAACTCCTCGTAAAGAGCGAGGACGCCTACCCGTTCTACGACCAATACGAGGTTCACGATCTTGGGAGCGAGCAGGTTGCGGCAGGGGCTACGGAATATCTGGCGGCGTTCGCAGCGATTGGGTCACTCTCAGACCGCGTACTGCTCCTGACAATCACGGGCGATGGGACGGCCACTATCGGGATTGACGTTGCGGCGGATTTGGATCAGAGCTACGTACCTGTCTGGTATCGTCGGGAGACGGCCATAGCAACCGGTCTGGTAAAGACATCGGGGCTTAGTGGGAAGGTAGCTCTCGATCTGCCTGCCGGTCTCTGGATTAGATACGTCCGTGTCTGGGTTACGGAGACCGGGGAGGCGAATACGGTCACTGTGGCTGCGAAGGTAGGCGGTAGGCCATGAAACCGGTTCTGATACTGTTCGATTCCGACAAGGGAAGCATGACAGCGCCGCAATACTACACGAACCATAGTCCGACGGCGATCTGCATGAACATCCTGGAGGTACTGTCCATCCCGTTTGAGATCGGCTGGACAGGCACCAAATCGGTAGATGATGCGGGCGACTACTCGCTCGTGATTATCCCGTTTATGAACTGGCAGCGCGACAACCTGGGGCCGTGGGCTGGCGGGGCTGTCGGCGCGCCGGTCTTCGTAGCCTCTGCCGCGTCCGTGTTGAACGGCGCGGGGTTTACCAGCGGCGCGACTGTGAGGGAGTACACGGCTGCTGAAGCTTCGCTCAACTCGCAGTGGGGGTCTGTCGGCTATCCGACCGGCACTGTCATCTACACCCTGGACGCAGGGGATGCGAATGTAACCAACCTGATCTACGAGGACGGCGGCAGGTCCGCCTTCTGGAAACGTCGGGGCAGCGGGGGGCATGACGTATATTTCTGGGGTGAACCCAACTATCCGGCCTTCCCCCTTTGCCATGTTCTCGCGCAGGTCTACACGGCGGAGGAAGTGCTGTTCCCGCTCTACGTTGATGTTGATCATCCAGACGACTGCGTGGAGATAGCGAACCTGACCGCGTTCATAGCCTGGCTTCGCGCCCGAAACGCCGTATCCGCAGCGGGGATTACTCAATGTGCGACTGCCGCCGAATGGAACGCTCTCGACGATGTGACCAAGACGTTACTCATAAACAACCAAGACGTGCTGATCCCGCAGATACACAGCCATACGTCCGGCCACAGGCTGTGGTCTGAGGAAGCCGGTGAGGACTTGGGCACGGTTGAGAAGAAGGTCGCCGAGTACAGGGCGCAACAGGCGATCCTGGTAGCCGCCGGGTTGAACGTGGCCGACAACGGCAGTCTCGGCTACCACTTCATGCCGTGGAACAAGGTGACGCTACTGGGCATGGAAGCGATGGCGACGCTTGGCATAAAGGTCTGCCGGGGCGTTCCTTACGGCTATTCATACTTTCCCGTACCCAACACGCCGAGGATTCCATTCAGATTGGATGACGGCTCGGTTGTTCCGGTCTGGTCGCGCATGGACCTTGAGGCTTGTTCATTCGACGCCACGACACTCGCGCAAGAATACGCCGCCCACGGCGCAACCGATATACACGGGTATCGTCGGAGACACCAGCATCGGGATATAGGGCGGGTGATCCAGTACAATACGGCGATTTTCTGCTTGCACGGCGTCCCGTTCGGGGGCGAGAACCCCGCGCAGATGTTCCTCGATGTCTTCGATGTATTCGTGCAGGCGGCGAGTCCGATTGTGCGATGGGCGACGCGGGAGGACTTGGCGAACATGGCCTCGATCGGAAAGCGGAAATCTTCCTATCGGTAGGCTCGAGGAAGGCGGAGAGCACGGAGGTAGAATTACATCGTGGCTGACAAGGCATCCTATAGGACCGGCATACGGGCTAGAGGGATCAGTGCAACAAACATCAGCGATACCGACCTCGACTCGATTATTGATGAGGCACTGTACGAGTTCTCGCGCTGGAGTCCGATAATCACGCACCGTACTTTCGAGACGATCACGGATCAGCAGCGGTATTCGTGGGCCGAGATGGGCGACGCAGACGGCGTTGCGGTTCTCTTGTGTATCTGGAATCCCGGTGCGACCGGAGATGTATGGGATTTGGCACGGACGATGGCGACCCTGGGAATCCCCCGGGATGGCGGATATTGGCACCTACCTTCCCAGGAGATGATCGACCAGATCAAGGCGGCGGCGTGGGCGGCGAACTACGGGGGTTCTGGCCGCCAGATCGACTCTGAGGGCGGCGAACTTTGGCTTGACCCAACTCCAGACGAGTCGGCCAGTGTGGTGCAGATCATCTACACGAAGCGGCACACTGCCGTGACCACGATTCCTGACACTGCCAGGGATATGTTCCTCGATCTGGTGGATTCGATGTGTGCAGACTGGATAGCGAATGAGATAGACGTAAAGGGCGTCGGATCACGGGTCAGGACGCCGGAGTACGAGATCGAGATCGCTGACCAGGTAGCGCGATGGGACAGGCGGGCGGACACTAAGCGGTCATCGTTTGTCGAGAAGGCCGGCGCCGGCAAGGTGGCTTGCGGGAGGACGTAGGCAGTGGGCATCGGCGACAGCATCAAATCTGCGGTAGACGGTGTGCGCGACACCCTGGGGACGCCCTGCACCCTCACACGAGACGATGGCAGCGTCGTAGATGTCGGGTTGGCGTCATTCGCGGAGCTCACCCCGTCGCAGGCACAGTCGGTTCTTGGGATCGACTACGAGGACGAAATCGGGACGCCCTGGGCGATGATCGAGATCGGCGCAGGCTTCGACGCGAAAGAAAACGAGAAGCTGACGATGGGCGGCAGGGCTTGGATTATTCGGCGCCCGATGGCGGCCCGGGCATCCGCAGTAGAGATCGCGCAGAGGTGCCTCTGCGTTGGGAAGCTGGTGTGAGCGATGACCTACTTGCCGGATTACAATGTTTTGGTGAACCAAGCGATAAAGGAGTTCCTTCCCCGCGCCGGTGAAATGCTCCAGCTACGTGCGAAGAGCAAACTCGGTGTCTATCAGGCAGGTTGGCCTCCATTGGCTGCAAGCACACTGAGGCGCAAACGAGGTCGCATAGGGAAGGTCTCCCGGAGGATGGGTCGGATTCTCGCCCGGAGGGGCCTGACGTTCGCCAGCGTTTTCGGTGCCGATATGCCCTTGATCCGCACAGGTCGAATGAGGGCAAGCATCAGGCATTTCGAGCAAGCCGATGAGACGCACCTCACCGCGAACTTTCCGATGGGTCAACACGAGCAGGATCCACAGATCACGCCGTTTATCCCACCGGGTCAACCCTTGCCGGCCCGACCCGTTCTCGGACCGACGCTGGACGAAATGCTCGATCCGATGACTGAACAACTTGAGGGGTTCGTAGCCGGGAGGCTTTAAATGTCTACGGACTACAAAACGATCACAGACAGGCTCAAGGCGATACTGGAAGCCAACACGACGGGCGCCTTGTCGCGGGACCTGTCCAAGGCGGTCGTAGCGGTCAAGAAGGGCCAGTACGTGCCGGGCTCGAGTGATGAGAAGCCGGTCATCTATGTACGGCCTGAGATCCCCGCACATATCGCGCAGATGGCAGGCGGCCAGACACAGAAACGACGGCTGACGTACATCTTCACAGGCGCCGTCAAGGCAGACACCCAGGAAGAAGCCTGGGATGACGTACAGTGCCTTTACAACAACCTCGAAAACCTGCTGATGCACTACGGCGCGGACGGAAGCTACTGGGCGGGGGGTCGGTTTGGTGTAAATCCAGGCGATGACGATGACCCGGAGCGTTATGGCAACTGGGATGCCGACCCTGGCACCGACCTGTGCATCATCCACTTCTGGCTGAGGTGGAGCTGTGAAATAATGATAGGCCGCGAAGCACTGTAATACGAAGGGAGACGGGGGTAAACAATGTTCAAACGCAAAAATGGATACCACATTCTCTGGCACGGGTCGGTCGATGAGGCGGGGGGCTACGGAGCCAGCAACTTGGCACTCTTGAAGGCTCTCGCAGAGACCGGGAAGGTTCACGCATACCCGATCGATACCCGGCAAGATTTGAAGGTTGGAATAGCCTACGTGCCTGCCGGGATGGGTCATTTGGAAACTTTGCCGACGCCCTATCGGGTACTGTTCACGATGTTCGAGGCTGACCGGTGGCCCCAGGAATGGCTAAACGCCTGCAACTGCGCTAACCAGGTTTGGGTGCCGAGCCAGTTCTGCAAGGACGCCCTGATCACATCGGGTTGCCAGTCGCCGATTGAAATTGTGCCGCTGGGCGTGGACCCGGAGTTCTATTTCCACAGTCCGTTTGAACCCAAAGGGAGGCCGAAGGAGTTTACCTTTGGATTCGCAGGTTCGGCGACATTACGGAAGGGGTACGACCTTGTTCTCTGCGCCTTCGCTGAGGAGTTCCAGGGCGCACATGATGTGCGGTTGATAATACGGTCATCAAATATGTTGTCGAGCTCGAAGGCAAAGGACTCCCGAATTCAGACGATCGACGGGAGGGTTTCAGCGCAGGATATGCGGGACTTCTACAGGTCGATTGATCTCGTCGTTCTGCCCACCAGGGGCGAAGGATTTGGGCTGACACCGCTTGAGGCAATGGCCTGCGGCACATGCGTAGCGGTGACAAACTGGAGCGGTTGCGCCGAATATCTAGGGGATCATGCGCTGAGAATCGGAATCGACAGGCTAGAGGACTGCACTGGCTATCACGGATGCAAAGGCCGATGGGCGAGGCCGTCATTGGCATCACTGCGATACTGCATGAGGTACGCTTATGATAACCGCGACAAGATCAGGGCGATGGGCGAGGCATCCGCAATCCATGTAGCGGAGAACTGGACCTACGAGAAATCGGCGGGCAAGATTCTATCCCTACTCAAGCGAGTCAACCCGAACGAGCGGATCGAAGTCGAGGATCGGGCGGTCGTCATTTGGAACGGCGATCCGAAACGTGTGATTACGGCGGTCGGTGGATTCGTGCGCGGGATACCGAGGGAACTGACGCAGGATCAGATAGCACGGTTGAATCCACCAGATATTGGCGCTCATGGGTTCTCGATAGAAACGAGATACAGGCGGATCAACGGGAGCGCGTAGAGTTTCCTCACGGATTCGGGGGTCGAGTCCGCTGTTGGAAAAGAAGGGCTGTCCTTAGCAGGGCGGCCCTTTTTATTAACCGCGTTTCAGCGCGGGATTGGAGGAACCGAAATGAGTCTAGTCACACCCGCTTATGTAGGTGGGGAGT
>DATKYL010000107.1:0-2483 GCA_035528515.1 Acidobacteriota bacterium
GGCGAAGTTGACCGCCGCCAGGATAACGGTCGCCAGCACGACCGCCGTCCAGATCATCGTACCCTTCTTCTTCAACGTCGCATCCTAAGCAATCTGCCTCTCTGATGTTGTCACCGAGGGTCCCTGATTCTCTCTTTTCGACACGCCTCGTATGACACGATACGGAACATCTGTGGACCAATCGGTCCAATTCCGCAACTTTTTTGGGCAGGCACAAGTCCTGCCTGCGCCCGTCCGGTGCGCTTATCTCTCCGTGTATTCTGCTGATATATAACGAGTTACCATAATGACCCGTCTCGCCCCTCTCTTTGGCAACGTGCTTGCAATAAGCCTGCCGACAGTGGGTTTCAAATCCATCAGGCCCACTTCAGCAGATGTGAGGAGATCGTGAAGGCGAACGGACACATCCCCAGATCCAGCGTACGACCTGTTCGGTGGATTCTGATTGCCGCGCTGGCTTGGGTCATTATCCCGGCCGCGGCGAGCGCCCGTCCCGAGATTGCCAGCCACTGGCGGGATCGTGAGATCACCGTCGATGGTCAGGACGCCGAATGGTCTGAGGCCCGCACTTACGTCAAAGACGCGAAGATGTCGATCGCGGCCTTCAACGACGATGAATATTTGTACCTCTGCATCATGACCAACGACCAGCAGGTGCTCAGACAGGCGATGATGCAAGGTCTGACGATCTGGCTCGATCCCGACGGCGGGAAGGATAAGGAATTCGGGGTCCGCTTCCCAATCGGAATGCGGGGCGACCCGTCCATGCGTGTGCCGATGCCGCAGGAGGCTGAACCCGATACCGCTGAGTTTCACGAGCGGTTCGGCCAGGCAACAACGGAGATAGAAATCATCGGACCTGAGAAGGATCAGACGCGGCGGATGCCCGTCAATGCGGTTGTCGGGATCGACGCGACCCTGAACATGCTCCCGGAGGGATTCGTCTACGAACTGCGGATACCCCTCGTCCAGACTGACGATCATCCGTTCGCGGTCGGTATCGACCGTACGGATGAGATCGGTCTGGGTGTGGAGATCCCGGCTCAAGAGTTCGATCGCAGCAAGATGGAACGCCCCCAGGGAATGGGTGGCAGAGGGGGATTCGGCGGCGGGCCGCCCGGTGGCATGGGTGGTCGCGGTGGACCCGGCGGCGGGAGCATGCCGGAACGTCCCAAGCCCGTCGATACTTGGTGCAAGATGAAACTCGCCGCCAATCCCGGTGCGGCGACTGATTTGGAGAATTCGTCCGAGTGACAACGGATCAACGTCGATCGGTCTGAGGGGCACGCCGCTCAGACTGAAGGGGAGAAGAGGGAATAATGGCATCACAAAGGAAAACCATCTGGACAGCAATCGCGCGGCCGCTGATCGCGATCGGTGCGGCGGCGGTCCTGCTCATCGGGACAATGGGCTGCCAGGGGAGCGACACCGACTCCGGCGCCGGAGGGATCGCCTCATCGGAGATCGCCGGGGCCGAAACATTGACGCCGGCCGGCTTGACGCCGCCGACGCTGACCGAACTCGACGCCGTTCTCAATCTGTCGGCGGAGCAGCAGTCGCTCATGCAGACCGCTCTCACGAACTGGCAGGATGCGATCGATGCCCGTCGGGCCGAACGAGACGCAGCCCGCGAGTCCGGAGAACACCCCGGTCGACACAGCGGCTTTCGCCTCAACGGTGAATCGCCGTTGCAGACATTCTTAGTCGAGTGTGCACAGTTCCTTACGCCGGACCAGTTCGTCGCCATGACAACTCTGCTCGCCGATCTTCGCCCGGAACGCCCGGAACGCCCGGAGCGCCCGCAAGTACGTGACTCCACTCAGCGGCCGCACGGGCAGATGCGTCAGGGTGGACAAGTCCTGAACCTGGCCGAGGAACTGAATCTGACCGATGAGCAGGTTTCCGCTCTGAGGGAGATGTTCGCGACGATCCGCCAAGAGATGCGGCCCGACGAGGCCGACAAACAGCGTCCCACGCGCGAGGAAATGCAAGCCGCTGTTGATGAACGCATTCAGGAGATTCTCACGCCCGAGCAGTATGCGACCTGGCAGAGTCTTCGTGAAACGCGCCAGGCTGAACGGGAAGTGGAACGGGAAGCCCGGCAGGTGGCCGCGCTCGACAATCACGTGACCTTCCTCACCAACCTGCTCGGTCTCGACACCGACCAGGCACTGGCGGTGAGTACTGTCCTGAAAGACGCTCAGGACCAGAGGCAACAATTGCACGCCGACACGCAGGAGGGCAACCTGCAACGCTCCGAGTTGCATGACGCGCTGCAGGAGATCGCGGACGCAGCCGATGCTGCGATCCGGGAACTCCTCACCGCGGATCAGATCAAGCTCTATGACGCGGTGCAGTCTCTCCGGCCCGGCCCGGGTATGCGTGGAGGACGGGCTCGCGTACAGGGACCGTTCTGAGTCGAGACTTCTTGGATGAACTCTGAGGATACCGTGTTGGGTGGACGATGGAATCGCGTGCTGATC
>DATKYL010000108.1:0-5257 GCA_035528515.1 Acidobacteriota bacterium
CCGAGCTGACGTCACGGACCGCAAATGCGGTGCTGTCGCGAATGATGACACTGAATCCTGAGGCTGCCGACCGGTCCTTGAGCGAGACGAGGATCCGCACAGAGTCGGATTCATCGGCGTTCAGGACGAGCGGCGAGCTGAGCGTCACGTGAACGCGTTGTGAATCCACGGGAATGTTGGTCGCCGCTCCCAGAACAAAACCGCCGCGCAGAACCCGCACCGCGTCGAACAAGTCGGACGGCGGAATAGCGTCGCCGTCGGCATCGACGAACTCGCACGATACGGAACTGAGTTGGATCCGGGAGCTGCCGACCTCGGCAGGATGCCGCACGTTGAGCTGCAGGACGGCCACGTCGCGCTGACCGTGATTCAACGTCGATCCGACGAGCGAGCGCGACGAGACCGCCAACCGCTGCGCCGCGTCATGGATGTGGCAACCGGCGGTCCGCATGGGGAACACAGTCCCCGAATCGAGCAACACCGGCTCGAGGGTGTTGGCATCGCGCAGAGGCAGGGCATCGGCACCGGCAAGGCCCAGTTGGAAGTCCACCAACGCGGCGTCCTCCGGGATGTCGATGAGGAGCGAGAGCAACCGCTGCCGACCCGGCGCCACCAGGAGCGGTTGCGGGAAGACCAGAGAGACCGACGCGTCGGCCGGTACCTGTTCGAGCACCGTCAGATTGGGCAATCCGGTGGCCAGCGCCAGTCGGCCCGCGACGGTATTGAAGGGAATATCCTGGGCGGCCGCGTCCCAAACATGAACGACCAGACTGTCGAGACGCAGCGGTGCCGCGGTTGCCGCCGTGTCCGGGTGGCCGATCGCGATGGTCATCGGGAATACATTGTTCTGGCCGCGGGTCACGGCGGGCGGCATGGAATTGATAAGGCGCACGCGCGCATGATCCGGTCGCGACTGGACGGCGACCGATGGGGTCTGCAACACGACCGACGAGTCCCCCGTCGTCGTCGATGCGGCGCGGAGGCTCCACGCGACCGACCCGGGAGAAGCCGCCGTGTAGTAATATCCAAAGACCTCTGTTTCACCCGGAGCAATTGTCTGACCGCTCGTCCGGGCACTGTCGAGGGTGACACAGGTGTCACCTGTCACCATAATGACCGCTGGCACGACGTTGTCGATCGCCGCGAGTGAAACATTCGTTACCGCGACGGGCAACGCGATCGACTGGCCGACCGTGTAACTCGCGTTCAAGTCCGGCATGGCAACGCGTAGCGCGGCGGTCGAAACAACGGACGCGGCCGGACTCACCAATTCATGATCGCGGGGACCATCATTGTCGGAGGCATACCGGCAGCCCAGCACCGGGACGGCCAATCGGACGCTCGCGCCCGCCTCGGCCGCCGACGCAATCGTGGCGACGACCAGGAGGCCGGGTGCCGGTTGCGCAATCGGCAGCGACAGGCCGTCGATAACCCAGGTGCCGCTCTGTGAGGCGAACGTTCCGAGCCGTTCATCCGCCGACCCCAGAGCGTCGTCCCCATCGGCATCCCGCCACAGCGAGAGAGATGCGATCACACTCCCGCCGGTGGACACGACGTCGATCACGGAGACCGCCTCCAGCGTGTCTTCCCTATCGCCGTTGATTGCAGGCGTGAAGCCGAGAAGCACCACACCGCTGTCACCGGGGCTCAGAACAGCCGGCGGATCGGCGGTCATCGTGTACTGTGCCGACACCGAGCCGTCGACAATCAACATTCCGGTGCCGGTGATCGGGACGTCGCCGTTAATGTTGACGGCTTCGTTGAACTCGAGGTCGGCGTAGCTGTCGATACAGACCGCCAGGCTGTCGCCGTCGATCGCGTCGACGGCAGCGTCGGAGGTGACGAAGAAATAGGACAACGATTCCGAAGGAAGCACGACGGTCAACCCGGTCAGTCGCAGTATGCCGTCGGACAGATGTCCCGACGCGAGCAGCAGGTCATCGTCGAGAACGCGGTTGCCGTTCGTGTCGGCGAAAAGGGAGACCTGCCCCAATTCGTGGTCGGCAAACGCAGCGGAGGAGCGCGACTGCGACCGATTCGTCAATGTCAGCGCCTGGAGCGTCTTGCCGATTTCAACGTACCCGTTGTAGAGCGCGAATGTCATGAGCGCATTGCCGACGCCGGCCGGCGCAATCGCCGTATGCGACTGCGGAATCGAGATGGCGGTGATTCGGCTGGCCGGGAACACCAGATATGTCTCGACATCCATCACCGCGACGTCGTCCGGACCGGCAGTCCCGGACATGAACGTGACGCCGCCGACCGGCACGGCGAACTGGAGGGTCCCGCCCTCAAAGCTGGTTTGCGAGACGCCGACCGTGATGATGAACCGTGTCGATTGTTCGGTCAGCGAATGGGCGAGACCGGACACCTCCCAGGCACCATTCAGATGGATCAGATCGCCGAGACGGATATCGTCCTGCGTGAAACCGTCGCCGCCGGCATCCGCCCAGAGAGACACCCGTGCCAACGCACCTTTCCCCTCCGACGTCCCGCGGTTGACGAGACGCAGGCGGGAGAGGTAATCGCTGCTGTAGCCGTCACGCGGGAGTTCAAAGTCCAGAACCGCCTGATTGTTCTGACCGCTGAAGAGCGTGCGACCGGCCATCGGGTTCACGGTCATCGCCGCTGCCGGGAATGCATCGATTGTGAATGCGCCCGCGTTCTCCAGCGGGAAATCACCGGTAATCAGCACCGCACCGTTGAAGAACAGATCGGTCGCGGCGTTAAGGCGTAACCCAATCTCATTCCCATTCTTTCCGTTTATCCGACTGACCGCGACAGTTGCCGTCACGCCGACCCGCCCGCCGTTGGCGGCGATCCTCAGAGTCCGCAGATCGAACGCTGCCGCACCTTCGCTGATCGCACTCACTGCAAGCAGACTGTCGTCGGCACTGAGCTTACTGTAGTCGGCGTCGCGTTTCAGCCACAACATGACACTGTCGATCTGACTGTCCAGCTGCGCCTGCGTGGCTCCATCGGGATCGGCCGCCACGAGGGTGAGATGGAGACTGTCCAAGTCTGCCGCGGTGCCGGAGTTATTGGTCAGAGACAGACCGAGGATCGGCCCGCTGTGTTCACCGGGGATCAGCGTGTGACCGGCGATCGGTACGAGGTCGACCTCGACCGCGCCCGAGGTCGCGATGGTCACGGTGGTGACCGCCGGGATCGGGGCATCGATCGGTCCGTCGTTCGCGGAGAACATCTCCACGCCGTGCAACGGGACTCCCAGCACGAGCGTCCGGCCGTCGGTGGCGAAAGGCGACGGTACAGCGGCGACATGGAACACGGTGGCGGGCTCGGTCAACCGGATGGCAGCGCCGCTGACCTCCCACTGCCCGCCGGTAAACAACATCGCCCCGGCGAACAGCGCCCGGTCCGCATCATCCCAGACGCCGTCGCCGTCGTCCAGGAAGAGAGCCACTGAATCCAGATCGTCTTCCGTCGCGGTGCCGGCATTCGACAGCGCGAGAATCCCGAGCGTATCTTCACGGTAACCGTTGCGCGGTATGTCCAGCGACAAGAGGTACTGGAAGCCGCCCGCCGGCGTGACCGTAGTCGCGAGTGGACCGCGCAGTGTAATCTGGTCGCCCACAAGCCCATCAATGATATCAAAGCCCAGCGAGTTCAGCGAATCTGCACCGCCGACGATACTGCCGTCCGATGTGTGGATATCGGCGACCGGCAGCAGGAACACATCGAGCGAGTCACCGTCGCACGGCGTGTCGCTGACATACACGGCGGCCAGGAGTTGGCGCTGTGAAAACGGACTGATCGTGGCCACCCCGAAGGTCAGTTTGATGGTCTCGTCGGCCGGCAGCGCGGCGGCCAATCTGACATCGGACGGGCCCACCATTCCATTTGCGTCGGAGTCAACGTAGAGAAGAACCGAGTCAATGTTGGATCGAATCTGGCTCGCGGTGCCGAATCCCCGTGACACGTCGTGCAGCGTCAGACCGACAATCCCCTTGGCCGTGGCGAAGTGATTCTCGACTGCAAACGCGAGAAGCGGCGCGTTGGTCTGTCCGGCGTGGACGAACTGACTTCCCAAGGGGACGTTTGCGACGGTCAGAATGTCCACAACGATCATGCCCGACGTATCGGTGACGCCGTCGACCGTGCGTGTGGCGGCGATGCGACCGGTGCCCCGGTTCGTCGCCGTGAAACTCCCATCGGCGTCGATTGTACCGATGCCGCCGAGGACCTCCCACGTAACCTTGCCGGCGGTGACGGATTCGAACGCCGACGTATACCCGCTGGCCGTGAAGCCCAACGAACTGCCGACCGTCACCGACGCCGTGTCAGGTGAAACGATCAGGCGGGTCAGATCGGTAGCGGTGACGACGACAGCCCTGTTGGTGTCAGTCACATCGTCGGCGACGCTTGTGGCTGCGATGCGTCCTGTGCCGGCGGCCGTGGCCGTGAAGACACCGGCGGCGTCAATCGTGCCGACATTGCCGATCACCGCCCACGTCATCGTGCCCAGTTCGACCGCGTTTCCGTCCGCGTCGGACCCGCTGACAGCGAATGCCCGCGTCTCGCCGACCGTCGTCTCAACCGAATCGGGAGATAATTCGAGAATCGCCAGTTGTCCCGCGATGACTCTTAGGTGAGCGGTCGTATCGGTTGGGCCGAGATTCGACACCGCCGCGACGCGCGCCTCGCCGACGGTTGTCGGCTCAAACGACCCCGCGGCGTCGATGGTGCCGACCGGTTCGGTCAGCGACCATGTGATCTTGCCCGGATCGGTCGCGTTGCCCTGGCCATCGAAGGCGGTGACGGTGTACTGCACCGACGAATCGGCAGAGACCTCCGCCGAATCGGGTGACGCGGTAATCGTCTGAACGAGCCCGGGAAGTACCGTAATGGTGCCCGTCGTATCCGCCAGGCCGCCGCCGGCCGCCGTGATCCGTCCCGTCCCCGGCGTACTGGGAGAGAGGAGTCCGGCTGCGGAGATGCTGCCGACATCACCGATGACGGTCCAGACATCGATCGTCACGGCGGCCGCGGGATTCCCGTCGGCGTCGTAGGTGTCGGTACCGAACTGCAGCGTGGCGTCGGTCGTCACCGTCCCTGTATCCGGGGAGATCACGATGTATGCCGGAGCACCGGCGGTGCAGGTAATGAGACCGGACGTGTCGGCGATTGTGGCGGAATAGCGCGCCACGATACGACCGGTGCCGACAGTGGTAAGCGTCAGTTCGGTTTGCGCAACCGGGCCGGCGTTGACGGTACCGATCGCATCGGACCCGATCAC
>DATKYL010000109.1:0-4797 GCA_035528515.1 Acidobacteriota bacterium
GGCGGTGCAATGTTCACGAACGACACGCTGCGCTACAAGGTGCGGATGTTGACGTTCCAGTATTCGAGTACGTATACCTGTGCACCGGTGTCCGACTTCCGCCCGCTGCACAAGAGCAACGTAACCTAGCGGATCGGGCTAGCATAGACTGGGATGCCCGCCTGCTGAGGCAGGCGGGCTCCGGGGAGGAATGATGCAGAGTAAACACGGGATTAGGAAGACGATCGCGCTCGTAGTGCTGGTGATGGCGGTTCTTGCGACCCTTGCCGTGGCGTGCACGCGGGATGTCCAGGAGATGGGCGTCACGAATCTGAGTTCGCTGCATTTGAGCGATACAGGAGGGACTGCGACGCCGGTATTCATCGCGGATCAGCAGGGGCTGGGCGCTATCGCGGTGTTTGAGGATGCGGGCACGCCGGTCGCGAGTATCTACGATGGGGGTGCGTCGGCATGGTCGGGGGCGGCGACGTTCTCGGGCGGAACGGCATCGGCATTGACGGTGAATGGCCAGGGCGTAGTCAATGGTGTGGCCGACGCGGACGCTGCTAACTACGACCACATGTTTACGATCGAGTACGCGATGACCGGCACCGGCACGAAAGACCGCAACTACGGACTTCTCGTCGAGGGCACGCGAGCCGCCGGGCAGGAAGTGAGCGTCGGAGATCACGACGAAGCAGGCATCAAAGTACGCGTCGATACCCACGCCGTCACGACCACTGCTGGCACAGTGCTGCGCGGGATGGACATTGAGGCCAAAGCAGACAACCCAGGCGGAACGGTCACAAATCTGTATGGCGCCGCGCTGACTGCCAAGAGCGATATGTCCGCTGGCGACGTTGGAACCATGATTGCACTGACTACGAATGCTCAGAACAACGCGGCCGTAAACGACGCGCTCATGAGTGCTGACTTCCGGCTGATGCGACAGGCGGCAACGGAACCGACGGAGGAGTATGTCATCCGGATACGGAACAGTAGCACAACCGGAAGCGGCGCCGATGCGGCCATCTACGTCACGAGCGACTACAGTGATACCGTCGCGACGGATAACTTCGACTACGGCATCGACTTCAGCACGGCGGACATCAACATCGCGGCTATGTGCTTCGAGAACGGAACTACGCTGGCTGAAGATGTCGATACGGTGCTCACGTTCTCGGAGTTCCTGGCTGCGGAGGAGCAGACAGCGGAAGTGGTGTCAGCGGGATCCACAATCGTACCGACTGGGACGTATCAACCGCTGACATCGACCGGCTCTGTGACTACATCGACCTCAAATGCGATCGCAGACGGAACGAAGGTGGGGCAGTTGCTGATTCTCGTCAACGAGAATTCAAGCGACACTATCACGATCGACGACGGCGCCAACACAAGGCTCAGCGGGGACGCGGTTCTGGGGAATGATGACTCACTGATGTTGATCTGGGACGGCGCGGACTGGCTGGAAATCGCGCAGGTGGATACGACATAGGAACGTGAAACGTTAAAACGTTGAAACGTTGAAACGAGTTCCGGGTATGGAGGTTATCGGAAGTATGCGGGTTTTTGCTTACTGCTCAGGAGAGGCTCTGGGGGCGGTGATCCGGGCGACCGGCGTGTCCCCGTACGTGGCTCCTCCGATGACCTCCAGTGGTTTCGACCCGCGCTGGTTGCAGCAGAAGGATCTGATCTATATCCGGTTGCACGGGATGCGGGAGATCAACGGGACGTGGTTCGGGCGGAGCTGGGACGGAGCGTTGTGGCCGGCCTTCGACGCGAGCTGTATCCCGGATGATCTCGGCGGGGCAGTGGTCGTGATCGCGACGTGTTTCGGCGATCGGAGCATCCTTGTGCCGGAGTTCTACCGGGCGGGCGCGTCCGCGGTGATTGCCGGCGCGGGGCTCAACTTCGCAGCGAAGCAACGAGTGATCGGAGTGGATCTGCTGGTGCAGTGGATGCTGCGAGGCCTCGCAGTGGGACTGAGCGCGGAGCGGTCACTGGACCTGGCGAAGGCACGTTTGGTGTTGACGGCATTCCGGAGAGCAGATCGGGATGCCCTGGAATTCAGGAAGATAGTAGGAGGGCTAAGATGAACGAACGACTGATTGCGATGCCGCTCTGGATCGGTGGACCCGACGGAGCACTGACGGGGAATGTCTCAGCGGTGGTGGAGCTACCCTTTCCCTGGACGTTCAAATGTTTGAATGCGTGCGCGTCGAATGATTCGAGCGCGACTCTGGCGGCAAGCGGAGGGATCACGATCACGGCGACGGCGGTTGGTGATAGCGGCAATCCGACAGAGATCCAGGACGATGCCGGGACGCCTATCGAGGTCAGCGCCGATGAAGCGATCACTTTCACGATCGACCACGACGGCACCAATGGGACCGCGGCGAGCAACCTGAGTGTGATGGTTGTTGGGTGGATCGGGGAAGGTGCCCCTTAGTGCCCTGACGGGCACTAAAGGGTTGGGCAATCGTTTCACGATTGCCCCGGTGATTGATGGTTGAGTGGGCATGGGGGTGGAGTGCTGCCCCCGTGCCCGGAGGTGAATGATGGACGTATTGCAGGCTGCGTGTGCACATCTGGGCATCACGGTCGACCAGGTGCTGAGCCACCGGGTGTATCCGGACAGGATCGCGCTGGTGGTAGACCGGGGGATCAAGGGCTGCCCGAAGTATGTGGTTGGGCTGGCGGAACTGGAGAGCGAAGAGGAAACAAGTTATCCTCACGCGACAGCGGGGCAGGTGCTACCGCTTGATAATACGACCGGCGCACAGGTGGTGATAACGGATCCGCCGGCGACGGAGATGGCCCGGAAGATGGCGAAGCAGAGCAGGGTGGAGCTGGTAATGGTGGAAGGGACCGGCGCCGGGGGACGGATCACGAAGCGGGATGTGGAACGGGCGATAGCCGCGAAGAAGGAGGAGTAGGATGGCGCGATCGGGGCAGGTTACGGTGACGACCTCGGGGACGGCGGTTCAGGGTACGAATCAGCCGGGCAATCGGTTCGCGTTGACGGCGCATCCGGACAACACTGATACGATCTGGGTGGGGAATGACGACGCCGGTGACGTATCCAGCAGCAATGGTTTCCCATTGAGCCAGGGGGCAACTGTGGATCCGGGGTCGATATTGGAGATTATCGTGAGCAACCTGAATGAGCTGTGGGTGGATGCGGACGTGGGCGGAGAGAAGCTGTGCTGGATCCGGCTCAATTAGTTAGGCCACGGCATAGGTACCGCCGTGCCCCTACCGGCGTACCCGTACATCCGGGTAGCGGAGTTATCGGAAATGAAAACAGTTCAGGTGATTACGCCGACACGGACTGAGATCCGGATGGAGCTGGCGCTCTTCCGGGAATACCTGGCGGCAAGGGAACGACGCTACCGGATACTGCTGGGCATTTCGGAGGCGCAACCGATCGCGAATAACCGGAACCGGATCGCGCGGAAGATGCTGGCCGATGGCGCGGACTATGTGCTGATGATCGACAGCGATACGGTGCCTCGGGGATTCAACCCGCTGGATTACGTCGAGAACGATCTGGACGTGCTGGGATTCCCGAATCCCATGTGGCGGGCAAACGACGACTGCCCGATATCGTGGTTTCCGGCGCCACCGTCTGACGCCGGTCTGGTCGAGGTCGAGGAGATGGCCGCGGGCTGCCTGCTGATCGCGCGACGCGTGCTGGAGCACCCAGCGATGCGCGGGCCATTCCTGGATTACTGGGACGCGGATGGGCTGCGGATCGAATCAGAGGATCAGTCGTTCTGCCGCCGGGCGCGCGAGGCAGGATTCAAGGTGTGGTGTGCGATGGATCGACCGATCGCGCACTTTAAGCCGGTCGAGCTAACGACGATGTGGGAGTATGTGGAGAGGGTGCGATGTCAATCCTGATCAGCGTCTTCCTGGCACAGGTAGATGGGTTGCTGGCCGGTGACAATAACGAGATGCCCGAGGTCGAGCGCTACCGGCAGATCAAGGCGGCGATCGACCGGTACAACAGCGACACGCAACCCCGGGCCGTTGGGGACGTGACAGGGGACGCCGGCCGCTACTACCCGCTGACGGGGGCCTCGGCGGTGCTGAACGGCTGGGTGGACGGGTTCTCACGCATCGAGGAGATCGAGTATCCGGCGGCGACGGTGGCCAGCGACGAGACGCCGGTCTATTTGGAGCGCGAGAGCTGGCGCGATGATTACAAGGCGAGCAGCGTGGTGTACCTCTATCTGCCGCGTCACGCGCCGGCGGCGACGGAGACGATGCGCATTACGTACGTGGCGCCCTACGTGTGGGCGGTGAGCACGACGACGGTCAGTGTGGCCCAGACAGCCCATGGCCTGACCGTGAATGACTACGTCTACCTGAACAGCGCCGGTTCGTGGGTGGAGGCGGCCGATGCGCGGATCGCGACGCACCAGGTGAGCGCGGTGGCGGATGTGGGCAACTTTACGGCAAAGCTACTGGAGGTCGATGTGCCGACGCAGGACTTCTTCGCGCTGTGCTATCTGGGCGCGGGCCTCTGCTGCCAGGCGCAGGCGGCGAAGTATGCGAAGGCCTCGGATAGCACAATCTCGGCTGATTCGACGACGCACACGAGCCGGACGGGCGAGTTCGCGCGACGGGCGAAGGAGTTCATCGGGATGTACGAGGCACACCTGGGCATCGGGGCGGAGCAGGGCTCGGTGCAGGGGACGGGTGATTTCGTCGATTGGGACACGGCGCCAGGCTGGCCGTCCGGACGAGGGTATCTATTCCACGGGAACCGATAGATGGCCGATCAAACCGAGCTGATCTATGAGTTCGATCTGG
>DATKYL010000110.1:0-4733 GCA_035528515.1 Acidobacteriota bacterium
GTTGCCGACCACCACGATTTTAGCGTTGGGCGAGAGTGCGAGTTTCTCGGTCGCCTCGATCCCTTTCCACTGCAGGAGCATCGGATTCAGGCCGGTCGAGACAATCTTCTGGAAATCGGCGATTCCCTGCGCCTCAATCCGTTTGCGTTCGGCTTCCTGCCGCTCGCGGTCAAGAATGAACTTCATCCGCTGCGCTTCCTGCTCGGCCGCCAGTTTCTCGTTGATTGCATCCGAGATGCGCTTGGGAAGCTGCACGTTGCGGAAAATCACGTTCTCAATCTCGATGAATCTGTTGGTCAACTTTGCCCGGAGCGCGCGCAGCAGCTCGTTGGCCAGTTCATCCCGCTTGGTCGAGTAGATCTCCTCGGGGGTGTAGTTTCCCGCGATCTGCCGTGCCTCCCCGCGCAACGTGGGGGCGATGACGACGTTGTAATAATCCGGACCAACCGTGATCTGCAGGGAGTCAAGTTTCTGGACGACCGGACGGTGCAGGATCGACAGTTCGAGCTGGATTGAGGCCCCATCTGATGATAGCACGGTCAGGTTCTCTTTGCTTTCCTCCGTCCGCGTCTTGTAGATGTACATCGAGTTCCAGACCAGGTGCCACTGGAAGCCCTCAGGGTAGATCTTCCCCATCTCGGTGCCTGCGCCGAACTTCATGTACTTGACGCCGGAGTACCCGGCGGGCACCTGTGTGCCGCAGCCGGCCAACAGCGCGAGGGCGACCACAATCCCGATCGCGCGCCCGATCCGCATTCGCTTCCCTTCTTTCCGCATCGTATCCCTCCTTGAGATTCGTTTGCGTTTATGCTCCAAGGCCCGTCTCAAACACGAGCGAAGGACCCACGGTAACGTGGGTAATTGAGGCCATTGAGGTGTGAGCGCAAGGACTAATTGTCCTTCTTGCGCTTAATATCGATCGGGCCGGTGCGCGGGACTTCCAACGGTCGGCGAAACGCTTGCGGGCCGCCGTAGATGCCGATATCGCTCGGTGTACCGTCGGGATCGGTCAATTCGGGATCGCCGGTGTCGATCAAGGGAGATTCCGGCTGTGGCACAAAGGTCAGGGTGTCCCAGAGAGGATCGGCGTGGACGTTGCCGTACTCGTCGGTGTAATCGGGCATATCACGCCAGTCGCCGGCGACGTTGTCCCAGAGAACGTTGTACGTCATTGGAAATTGCAGCGGATGGCCGTAATTCCACACACCCACCTGCGGGCAGACCCACTCCTTGCGCCAGCCGTTGGCGGCGATCACGTTGTTGGTCATGCGGCCCTTGGCCTCCTTGCCCCAAAGACCGAAACCGCAGTTCCCGTTGCGGAAAATCAGGTTGTTGGCGCAATCCATGTACGATGTCCCGGTGGCGATGATCCCCCAGCCGAGGTTATCGAAGACCAGATTGTTCTTGCAGATCACCCGCGTCGCCCCGAACGACCCGATCCCTTTCCAGAAATGCGAAACGCGGTTACGGATCACCGTCGCGGTCGCATCCCAGGTGATCCCGACACCGGCGCCGCGTCCCTGCCGGATCTCGTTGTCGGCGATCGTCGCGGTCGCGCCGCGATAAAGTGCGACGCCGTCCCAGGTGTTGTTGGTGATGCGGTTGCCGATGACATACAACTCGGCCCCTTCGCGTCCCATGACACCGCCGATCCCGACAATGATCGAATCGGGGTACTCGGTGTTGTCGCGGATCCAGCAGTTCTTTACGGCGACGCGCGAATTCCGCACCACGATTCCCGCGTCAGTGGCCATTCCCGAAGTGTCGCGGATGCCCCCGGTGATGGCGAGATTGGTAATCTCCACCTCGGCACAGTCGTCGACAAAGATGCCGTAGCCTGCTTTCGTCACCAGAATCGTCTCATCAGTTCCGGAGCCAACGATGTGCAGCGACTTCCCCTGCACCAGAAAGCCATAGCTCGCCCAATGCGGTGTACGGTGCTCTTCGCAGTTGCCGCAAAGGGCATCAATGAACTGCACCGGTTCGGCCTCATAGGTGCCGGGGGTGAGGATCAGGGTGTCGCCGGAGTTAGCGGCGTTGATGGCATCCTGGAGGCCGCCGGTGACGGGAATCGTCGCGGCGGATGTTACGGAGACCAGGCTGCCGAGCACGAAGGCGGTCGCGAGCGGGATCCGATGCATGAGTCTTGTCATCATTGGATATCCTCATAGGAATCGTACCTGGATGTCAGATTGTCCTGCTTTCAATGACACATGGGACTGCCGGAAGCTCTCCGGCTGCTTCACATCGCCAGTCTGCTGACGGGTCTGGCATCCTCGGCGCCCTGCCATGCGGATCTGAACGTTTCCTCCAGTTCGCGTCCGTAAGGGGAGTTGCAGGAGAGGACCGAAAACGCACAGCCGGTCATTGCTTTCGCGTGGCCCGTCTCGTCAAAGTACACCGGTGCGTGAACGACAGCGTCATCTGCGATCATGATCGCGATGCTGCGACAGAGTTTGTATGCCCGGCAGCAATCGTCAACCGGAATGCTGTACCGCTGCATCACCGAAACCGCCCAGCGCATACTTGCCCTGAGCTCGTCACAGAAGTCCGGGACCCTGTGCGCGCATTTGAGCGTGTGTTCTTCAGCTTCGGGACTCAGGAACAGCACCTTGAAATCGAAACCGTCTGTGATCCGTCCCGGCAGCGACTTAAGGAAACTCCAGTGATCCTTGTCGAATAGCTTTCGGTTCTTTCTCCCGAAGACCCACAGCCTGCGCTGCGCCAGCGAGGTCAGGACGTCGTACAGGGCATGGCGTTCGAAACCGCTGCTGAAGTGGGCTTCGCTGCCGGGAGAGGGTTCGGGCATGCCGCCGCTCACCAGGGCTCCGATCACGCTTCGCACCGCAGCCGCGTCATCCGGCATGACAATGGCCGAGAGCTCTCGAATGGTATCGTCCAGCACCGACCAGTATTTGTCGAAGGCATTGACGACAACCGCGCGCCTGACCTTCTCGTCACCCAGGAGATCGTTCAGAGAGAGCACAAGCCGGAGCATGTCCTTGCGGGTGAGGGTCGTACACTGATACTGCTGCAAGGGCCCCGACAAATCGCCGGGTTCCATCCCCAACAGAATGGGACAGACGCGACTGTCATCGAGCGTCTTGGACAACGCCCCCGCCTCGAATGAGATCCAGGGTGCGAAACGGTTCTCCGGTGTAACGCAGATGATCCCGACGTTGTAGTCGGCAAGTTTCCTGCCGATGACGTCCGACCATCGCTTGCCCTTGGGGATTTCCTCGGAGATCCAGGGCCGCGCCGGCTGAAGCACGTGCTCCAACCATTTCGCCACCGCCACTGCCAGTCGGTGGCTGCGATCTCCGGACCAGCTAACAAAGACGTTCAACATGGGTCATCCTCGATCTACCGGGTTCGCCGCCTGCCTCAGGTGCCGCCGGGGCGCGTGCACCAGCCTAACACGATGTCCCATCCGTACGTCAATCCTCTTTCTCGATCAGGCTCCGCGCTGTCATTTCCGCCGGCTGCGGCAAGCCGAGGATATGAAGAATGGTCGGCCCGATGTCCGAGAGAATGCCTCTGGGCCGCAGCCTGATCGTGTCACTGTCCGTGCCGACGTAGACGCACTCCACTTCGTTTAGCGTGTGGGCCGTCTGCGGACCGCCGCTGTTCGGGTCGATCATCTGCTCGGCGTTCCCGTGGTCGGCTGTGATGAGCAGTCGTCCGTTCGCGGCCAGGACAGAATCCACCACCTTGCCGACGCACGTGTCCACTGTCTCGACCGCCTTGACCACCGCCGCGAAATCTCCCGTGTGGCCCACCATGTCGCAATTGACGAGATTCAGGATGACGAAGTCATAGTGAGACCCTTCCGCCGGCTCCGGTTCTGTGCCGTTCGGCAGGGCGGGATACATCGTCACGCCGGGCCGTCGGGACGCCTCACGGCACGCGGCCGCGATTCCCTTGTCGATTGCCATCTGGAGAACCTCTGTGAGTTCAAACGCACTCAATTCCGGTTTGGTGTTCTCCGGCACCTTGGGACTCGCGACGAGGATTCGGTCTTCTCGAGGGAACGGCTCCTCGCGTTTCGAATTGAAGAAGCTGGTCACGTGTCGGAACTTCTGGGTCTCCGATATGCGCAATTGCCAGAGTCCGTGCTCGGCGAGCACCTCGCCGAGGATACGTGACATATTCATGGGCGGCAGAAGGTAGTGGGTGAAAGAATCGTAGTAACGGGTCAGGCCGAGGAAGTTGATGTCCGGCCGACGGGTCCGGGTGAAACCCGTAAACTCGGGCTCCACAAAAGCGGCCGTGAGCTGCACCGCCCGGTCCTGACGGTAGTTGAAGAAAATCACCGAGTCGCCGTCGCGGATGAGCCCGATCGGTTCTTCGTGAGCGTCGCATATAAGCGTCGGACGGATGAACTCGTCGGTCTCCGGTGGGCCGACGCCGTCGGTGTCGGCGGTCTCCGAACCGGCGCTATCCGCCCTGGCGTAGGCTGCAAGGATCGCTTCGCGCGCCGACCGGGCCCGGAGACCTTGTCCCAGAACCAGAGCATCATACGCGTGTCGGGTTCTGTCCGCGTTCTGATCGCGGTCCATCGCGTAGTAGCGTCCCATTACCGATGCGACCGCCCCGATGCCGACTGAGGCCAGCCGGCGCTCGAGGCGTTCGAGGTAGGTCAGGGCGCTACGCGGCGGCGTGTCCCTCCCGTCCGCGAAGAAGTGGATAAACACGCGCCGCAGTCCAAACCGACCGGCCAGATCCAGGAGCGC
>DATKYL010000111.1:0-2227 GCA_035528515.1 Acidobacteriota bacterium
CGAAGCCACATGGTCCGCTTCTACAAAAAACGGACACCACACAGCCGACCCAAATCCGCGTTCTTCAACAGCCTCAGCCACAAGCAGACAAAGGCGACACTATTAAACCTTGTTAATCGTGGACCCGCGTTTTCTTGGGAAAGAGACAAAGAGAGCGGTGTGGCGCCAGAGCATATGGGAGCAGGACTGCCCGCGGTCCGACCTCGCCGCGGTCCTCTTATGCAGTCGGTCGTTGAACGAATACGATCAATTTTCCGGCAGACCCGACTGCCTCAGGGCATCGATGTATCGGCCAAACGAGGCCGCCGCGGGCCCGATGAACCCGGTCACTTGCGCTATCGACAGACCCGGAAAGTCGTCGCATGCTTTTGCGATGACGGTGCGCGCCTCGTCCTTTTTGGCGAGTTCCCACGAACATGCGGCGATCCCAAGCGGTATCCAGAATAAAGCGCTGGAGTATTGGGCCCCGCGCAAAAAGATCTCCAACGCCGTCTCATAATCGTCGGCGCGGGCCAGCAGCATCCCTTGGGCGTTTAAGAAGGTCCACATCATCGGATCGTTGGGGCTAAGCCGTTCCGCCATTCGAGCGGCCCGCAGGGCTTCTTCGTCGTGGTCCGCACTAGTGAAGGCAAGCGACAGGCTCAGACCGTAATGCGCGGCGGCTAAACTGGGGTTGAGCTGCAAGGAGCGTCGAAATTGTTGGGTTGCCCGGACGTAGTCGTGGTCTGCATTCAGGATGAAGCCGTATGCGCAAAACCCGAGAGGATCCCGGTCGTTCAACTCGACCGCGCGGCGCGCATCTTTGATGCCCGCGGCCACCGCCGCCGCCCGATCCTCGACCAGGTTCAACATGATCTCGACATAGATCGTCCAGGACCGATACGCAAAGGCCGCGGCAAAGTCGGGATCGAGCGCGATTGCCTCGTCGAAATAAGCGTGCGCTTGGGGGATATCGACCGGGGTATAGCGCCAGCGATGCCACAGCCCGCGCTGATAAAGATCCCAGGCGTTCAGGTTCTCGGTCGGCTTCTTCCTGGCCCGCTCGAGCTCCCGGTTGGCCAACTCAGGCTCGATCATGCCGACGATGGTTCGGGTCATTTCGTCCTGCAGGTCGAAAATGTCCTGCAGCTGCCGGTCATAGCGCTCAGCCCAGATGTGCTCGTTCGTCGGGGCTTCGATGAGCTGGGCTGTAATGCGCACCCGGTCGCCAGCCTTTCGGACACTCCCCTCGAGCACGTAAGCCACGCCAAGATCCCGAGCCACCTGCGGGATGTCCGCCGCCTTTCCTTTGTAGACGAAGGTGGAGTTGCGGGCGATCACAGTGAGCCAACGGAACTTCGACAACTCGGTGATGATGTCCTCGGTTATTCCATCGGCGAAATATTCTTGCTCCGGATCGCCGGACATATTGTCGAAGGGCAGTATGGCAATGGAGGGCTTCTCGGACGGCGCCATGGCCTGGCCGAATGGCGCGGCGGCCACGCCCTCGGCCTGCCATTGCCACACCCGCACCGGCCGGTCGATGTTCTTGACCGTCTGTTCGCCCATATCGGTGAAGACCAGCTCAAGGCGGTCGCGCACCTGTTCGTACACGCTGCCTGAGACACAGATACCTCCGGGCTCCGCTATTCCTTCAAGCCGGGCCGCCACATTGACCCCGTCGCCGTGAATATCGTCGCCATCGATCACGACGTCTCCCAGATTGATCCCGACGCGGAACTCCACGCGCTGCTCTTGGGGTAGTTCGGCGTTGCGCACGGCCAGCGCCTGCTGCACCTCGGCTGCGAAGCGGACGGCGTCCACGACGCTGGAGAACTCCACCAGCATTCCGTCGCCCATCAACTTGACGATGCGCCCATCGTGTTGGGCTATCTTTGGATCGATGATGTCCGCACGGATCTTGTTGAGGGCCGCGAGGGTGCCTTCCTCGTCGGCCCTGATCAGGCGCGAATAGCCAACCACATCGGCGGCGAGGATCGCAGCGAGGCGGCGCTGGGTGCGTTCATCGGGCATCTGAAGCTGTCGCGTCCGGAAAAACTAGCGTGCAGGAGTGTATGGCTGGCTCGGGGTCCTGTCTATCCGGCAGCAATGTCCGCTTTGGGTCCAGGCTGTTCTCTAACTCGGGGTGGACTGTCAAGCTCTCCGTTCTGTACCTGTCGGGTTCACTGTTCTCTCCGCAGTAGAGACTGAGCCCGCTGCATAATGGCGTTGGAGGACGTTGGCGGAC
>DATKYL010000112.1:0-17311 GCA_035528515.1 Acidobacteriota bacterium
AAATCGTGGTGGTCGGCAACTCCAAGGACGGCCTGCCTTTGATCCTGGGCGGGCAGTAGCAGCCGCACCGAGTCCCGCCCGGCGGCTTTCCAAACACCGTCGCGCGGGCCAGGACGTTGCGGCGCAACGAGCTGGCAAAAGATCGCCCCGGCGCGGATTGGGACCCCGCCGGGGCGGTCGTTTTTGTATAATGACACCCTTCGGCTCGCTCGGCATTCGTGCCGTAGGCGGGAGGGTCGGACACAATCGAATCGTGAGTTGATAGCTCCGGAGAGGAGTGCCGCTGATGGCTGTGCGCAAGATCGGAATACTGGGATGCGGCCTCATGGGATCGGGCATTGCGCAAATCGCCGCGCAGGCCGGGTATGACGTGACCGTACGCGAAATCACTGCCGAGCTTTACGAGCGCGGCTTCAAACGTATCGGGAAATCCCTCGACAAGTTCGTGGAGAAAGACAAGATGAGCGCGGCGGACCGCGATGCCGCGATGAAACGGCTGCAAGGCACCACCGAACTCGGCGACTTGAAAGACGCCGATCTCATTATCGAAGCCGTCGTCGAGAACTTCGACGAGAAAACGAAGTTGTACCGGGAACTCGACGGTCTCTGCGGTCCCGACACGATCTTCGCGTCGAACACCTCATCGCTGCCGATCGGCGACATGGCGGCGGTCACGAGCCGTCCCGACCGATTCTGTGGCCTGCATTTCTTCAACCCCGTGCCGCTGATGAAGCTGGTCGAAGTCGTGCGGTCGATCGACACTTCGGACGAGACCTACCAGATTGCGCGTGCCTTCGCCCGGTCGGTCGGCAAGACCGTGGTCACCGCCAAGGACACGCCCGGCTTCATCGTCAATCTCCTCTTGATTCCTTATCTTCTCGACGCGGTGCGGGCCCTCGAGACCGGGGTCGCCTCCCGGGACGACATCGACAACGGCATGAAACTCGGCTGCGGACATCCGATGGGTCCGTTGACACTGCTCGACTTCGTCGGTCTCGACACGACGTATTACATCGCCGAGATCATGTTCAGCGAATTCAAGGACGGCCGCTACGCCGCGCCGCCGCTTTTGAAACGGATGGTCCAGGCCGGTTATCACGGCCGCAAGGCGGGGCGCGGGTTCTACGATTACAGCGACAAATCCTGAGCGGAGGGAACGCACACAATGGCGCAGTATGAGAACATCTTAGTGGAAACGGCGCCGCCGCTGGCGACCGTCACGGTCAACCGTCCCACGGTGCTCAATGCTCTCAACGATCAGACGATCGCCGAGTTGACCGCCGCTTTCACAGCGCTGGAGGCGGACCAGGCGGTGCGCGTGGTCATTCTCACCGGCGCCGGCGGAAAGGCATTCATCGCCGGTGCGGACATCAACGAGTTGAAAGTCTGCGATGTCCCCGGCGGGATTCAGAAATCCGAGCGCGGGCAGCACCTGCTCAATCTGATCGAAAACTCCCACCTGATCGTGATCGGCGCGATCAACGGTTTCGCGCTCGGCGGCGGGTGTGAGATCGCGATGGCCTGCGATATCCGTCTGGCCGCCGACTCGGCCCGCATGGGCCAGCCCGAGGTGAGCCTCGGCATCATTCCCGGCTACGGCGGCACACAGCGATTGCCGCGTCTGGTCGGCCGCGGCAAGGCGAAACAGCTGATCATGACCGGCGACATGGTCAATGCCGCCGAGGCGCATCGCATCGGCCTGGTCGATGAAGTCTACCCCGCAGCGGAACTGATGGACAAGGCGCGGGAGATGGCGCAGAAGATCGCCTCCAAAGGACCGGTGGCGGTCCGGATCGCCAAGGCCAGCATCAATCTCGGACTCGATGTCGATATGAAAAGCGGCCTCGAACATGAAGCGACGCAATTCGGCGTCGTCTGCGCCACCGACGACAAGACCGAAGGTTGCGGGGCGTTTCTGGAGAAGCGCACCCCGAATTTCGAAGGGAAATAGACTTCAAGCATACACCTGGAGGCGGCCCGCCCGTCGCGCGGCGATCCTCCGTCACCCAGAGTGAGGGATATCACATGGACTTCGCATTATCTGAGGAGCACGAGGCGATTCGTCAGGTAGCCCGTGAGTTCACCGAGAAGAAACTGATCCCGCGTGCCACCGAGTTCGACGTCACCGGGAAGATGGATCTCGACCTGGCCCGTGAGATGGGTGAAGCGGGATTTCTGGGCATCATCGTGCCCGAGGAGTACGGCGGCACGGGACTGGACGCCGTGTCCTATGTCGTCATCCTCGAGGAGCTGGGACGCGGTTGCGGCTCGCACGCGATGATCGCCGGCGCACACAATTCGCTCTTCTCCCACCCGGTGCTGATGTTCGGAACCGAGGAGCAGAAGAAGAAATACCTGCCGGGTGTTTCGTCCGGTGAGAAGTTTGCGGCCTTCTCAATCACCGAGCCCGGCGCCGGTTCCGATGCCGGTGCGGTCCAGTGTGCGGCGAAACGGGACGGCGACGACTACGTTCTCAACGGCAACAAGATATTCGTCACGAACGGCGCCTTCGCCGATTACATCATCGTCATGACCCGCAGTGAACCGGGGGCCGGCTGGCGCGGGCTCACCGCTTTCCTCGTGGAAAAGGAAATGCCGGGCTATTCGACCGGCACGATCGAGGAGAAGATGGGGCTGCACGCATCGCCGACGACCGAACTCGTCTTCGAGGATTGCCGCGTACCCAAGGAGAATGTCCTCGGCAAACCCGGCCAGGGCTTCAAAGTGGCGATGCAATCGCTTAATTCCGGACGCATGTCGGTGGGCGCCCACTCGCTCGGCATCGGCGCGCGCGCGCTCGAACTGGCGGTCAAGTACGCGAAGGAGCGCGAGCAGTTCGGCCAGCCGATCAGCTCGTTTCAGTTGATTCAGGCCCACATCGCCAACATGCACTGCCGCCTCCAGGCCGCACGCTGGCTCGTCTATGAAGCCGCCTGGCGCAAGGATAAGGGGCTCGACTATGCCGGCGCGGCCTCGGTTGCCAAGCTGGTCGCCTCTGAGATGGCAACGTTCGTTACCCACCGCGCCATCCAGGTCATGGGCGGGTACGGTTACCTGCGGGAGTACGAGGTCGAGCGTCTCTATCGCGACGCCCGCGTGACCGAGCTTTTCGAGGGAACCTCCGAGATTCAGCGTCTGGTGATCGCACGGGACGTGATCAAAAGCATGTGACGGCGCTCCAAACGGTTGACGTCGCCGGTCGGGATCGGATACATTGACCCCGGTACAACGCCGTACTGCAGTTGCATAATATTATAGCTCGGGTGCCGGGTGGCACCGGGAGGCGCCATGTCAACGCCGTCGATGAGCGAACTGATTTACGACTGGAACACCCACCAGGCCGACATCAACCTCTCCCCCAAACGCGTCGAACTCAATGACGAGACGCTGCGCGACGGCCTGCAAAACCCGTCGGTCACCGATCCGCCGGTCGAGAAGAAGATCGAGTTGTTGCGCGTGATGTCCGCATTGGGGATCGAGTCGGTCAATCTCGGTCTGCCCGGTTCGGGTCCGCGCGCGCGCGCCGACATCACCCGCATGGCCCAGGTGATTCGCGACGAGAAGCTCGGCTTGTTCCCGAACTGCGCGGTACGCACGGTCAAGGCCGACATCACCCCGCTGATCGAGATCGTCCAGAAAACCGGCGTGCCGATCGAGGCGGCGACCTTCATCGGGTCCTCGCCCATCCGCCAGTACGCCGAGGAGTGGACGATCGACCATATCCTCAAGCTCTCCGAGGACGCGGTCCGGTACGCGGTCGAAAACGGCCTGCCGGTGATGTACGTCACCGAGGACACCACCCGCGCGCGTCCCGAAGATATCCGTCGTCTTTACACCTGCGCGATCGAGGCGGGCGCCAAGCGCATTGTCGTCTGCGACACCTGCGGCCACGCGATGCCGTACGGCGTCCGCAACCTGGTCGGTTTTGTCTGCGAGATTGTGAAGGAGACCGGTGAGGACGTCAAGGTCGACTGGCACGGCCACTCCGACCGCGGGCTGGCGGTGGTCAACTCGCTCGCCGCGATCAAGGCGGGCGCCGACCGTGTCCACGCCACCGGCGTCGGTATCGGCGAACGGGTCGGTAATACGGCGATGGACCTGCTTCTGGTGAACATGCATCTCGACGGCATCTCCGACCGTGACCCGTCGCGTCTCTCCGAGTATGTCCATATGGTCTCCGAGATTTGCGAGGTGCCGCTGCCGCACAATTACCCGGTCTTTGGCGACGACGCTTTCCGGACCGCCACCGGCGTTCACGCAGCCGCGATCATCAAAGCCAAGAATAAGGGGCATGACTGGCTTGCCGATCGCGTTTACTCCGGCGTCCCGGCCGGGACGTTCGGCATGAAACAGAAGATCGATATCGGCTTCATGTCGGGCGTGTCGAACATCGTCTACTGGCTGCGCGAGCACGGGATCGAGCCGGAGAAGGCGCTGGTCGATGAGATATTTACTGCCGCCAAGCAGCAGAACAAGGTGATGGACGACGACGACGTCTGGAACATCGTGAAGTACTATCAGTTCGAGGACGGCACGCTTCTGACCGATACCCTCGACGAGTGGAAGAAGCAGATCCAGAAAGAAGAGCGGGTGTAGCCGGATACACCGAACGGTGTATGGCCATTCACCCGAGGCGGAAGATTGCGGTTTGCGGGAACCGTTGCCGTCCGGCGCCGGCCCTGATCTGCCTTCGGCGGACCACTATCACAGATCGCGGCCACACCTGCTACGATCTATCCACGCGACGGTTTCTCACCCGCCACCGAAAAGTACTCCCCTTCTGCCCGGGAGATCATCATGACTGAATCCGCAAAGCTCCTGGGTGCGATTATCGCGGTTGTCGATAACCTGCTGGTTACGGCTCTCCTCTGGGCAAGAGTCCTGGGATGGCGCGGCGTGGAGCATTGGCTGGGGTTGATTCTGATCGCCAGCACGGTGCCGCTGGCATATCTGTTGACATCCGCACTGGGGAACGGTCGCTCGGTGATTTATGCCGCCTGGCTCGGCCTGATGATCCTCTACCTCCTGGTGGAACTGGTCCTCGACTATATCCTCAAATTCGATTTCCGGCAGACCCGCTGGATGGTGATTGTCTATGTCACGTTGTTCTTCGGCGCCACCGGCGGGATGATCGGCGTCGCCTCGCGCGCCGGACGGTTGTGGGCAATCCTGGCAGTGGCAAGCTGGATCGTGATGGCAGGGACAGCCTTCTACCAGCGCTGGAAGACCGGCATGTGAGCATTCGCAGGGAGCTACCCCCCGGCGAGAGTCAGGCTGGGCCTTTACATTCAGACCTGTTGAAAAACCAGATGTGCATGCCAGGCGAGGGCGCCTGGCGTCCACTGACTTACGAGACTAATCATTGACAACCCCGGCGATCGAAGACCATGGCGTGCTGTGTTCTTCAACACGCCCACTTGTTATGGTCACCGGCGGATCCGAGCGGAGAGACGATGAGACGGAATGAGTCCACTGGCATGAACCCGTCCGAGATTGAACGCATGGCCGCGGCGTGCGAGGTCGGCTTCCTCGGCATCGACGATCCGGACGGCTACCCCAGAGTCGTACCTCTGAATTTCGTACTCATCGGAGAGTGCATCTACTTTCACGGGGCGCTTCAAGGCGAGAAGTTCGATCAATTGAAAACCGACCCCAAAGTCTCCTTCTGTTTCGTTGAGCCTTACTCGATGATTCCCTCCGATTGGCAGACCGGGGAGTATGCCTGCTCCGCGACGGTGTTCTTCAAGTCCGTATACCTGCGGGGAGTTGGGTCGGTTGTCGTCGATCCGGACGAGAAGGCCATGGCATTGCAAGCCCTGATGGAGAAGCACCAACCCGAAGGACGCTACCGCGCAATCCGGGCGGATGACCCCCTCTATGATAAGGCCCTCGAGGATGTCGCGGTCTTCAAGATCGTCCCCGACCGCATGACCACCAGACTCAAGTTCGGTCAGAACCTCAGTGCAGAACAGCGACGCCGACTGATCGATAAACTGCGCGAACGTGGCGAAGATCTGGACATCCTGACGGCGGCGGAGATCGAGAAGACTCTGTGACCCGCGCGACAGAAATGATCGCCGGCAGACTCAACGAACATCGAGGGCGTATTGAATACGCCCTTACTTCGGCCGCAACTCCTCCAGAAACTCGGCACTGACCCAGTACATGTTATCCTGCATCGAGTAGAAAAGGTACTTCCCGTCCGGCGATAACGCACACTGTCCGGCGAACGGCGGAATGTTGAGGTGCTCGTTAAGACAGATCGCATCTCCCCAGGTGCCGTCCTGATTGCGGTAGCACACGAACAGGCTGCAGTAGTCATCCCGGTTTGAATCGAAGAGGATGAAGCTCTCGTCCGGTGCGATCCACGGATGAGCATCGAGACGCTCCGAGTTCACCCCTCCGCCCACAATCTCGGCCTCGCCGTAACCGGAGTCTGTCGGCACGTACTTGCCGATGACACCGTAGTCGGGACGTCCGGTCGTCACGGTTGCGTAGATCGCGCCATCGAGGGTCGCGGTCGCATACATCCCGGGGAAGAGCTTCTCGGGCTTCCCCCAGCCTTCACCGACCCGCTCGGCCCGGTAGATTTCGCGCTCGCCAAGGAAGGTCGGCCGGGCGTTGAAAAGAACGCTCTGCCCGTCGGGGGCAACGCTCGCTTCGTCGACATCGAACGGGTAGCCGAAGAAGTCGACCGGCTCGGCCGCGGTCCAGCCGTCTTCCTCCCAGCGGCAGACCAGGACCCCCTGCATCGAACGGGAGAAGTAGATTTCACGCCCGTCCGGTGAGAACGTGATCGAGAATTCGTTAGGTGTCCCGCACACCAGCCCCGGCGCGAATACCTTCGGCGTGCGGCCCGGCGGCTCTTCGCCCAGGTACGGCCCCTGGATGCCGGTGTTCTCGCCCGGTGCGTACTTGGATTGAATCGCAGTCTGAATCCGGGCGATCCGCAGGAATTCGTTGAAGTTCTCGATCACCCAGTTGAAGTAGTAGCTGTCGCTGGTGAGTTCCAGCGTCCTCGTCATGCATTCCCTGGCCCGGGCACTGTCGGTGGAAAGAAGGTATTGCCACCCCAATTCAAACCACCCGGTGACTGACTCGGGAAACATTTCCGTGATTTGCTCCATCAGCGCCAGACCTTCGTCGCGCCGGTCAACGCCGATCAGCCAGCGCGCCGCCAGACTCATTTGCCCCCGGCTGAAAGCGTACACGTCGGCCGAGTCGGCCCGCAGTCCCCGGAGTTTCTCCACGGCCGCCCCGATACCCTCATCCTGCATAATCTTATCAACGATGGGGCCGACAGGTGGTTTCTCCGGCTCGTCCTGGGCACGAATCATCTCAGGTAGGATGATAACGGCAGCAGCCAAGGTGAGCGCGACGACGATCCGTGTGTATCTCATCAGTTCTCCCTCCGTTCATGTTTGCAGGGATGCTTCCGGTTGTGAAGGTACAACGGCGCCGGCGGGGATGCAATTTCATGACCGGGCGGGTGGGGTTGCCGAGGGACCGCTACTGTCGCGGCTGCGCCGCTTAAGGGTCGCATTAGGCTGTAAGTCGTTGTGACGCTTACGCGAGCACTCGGACCGGACCGGTCGGCGCAATTCTCGCTCGACGCGGGCCCCAAGAGAGCATATCTTCGGAAACACATGTTGTAGGTCAGGGGCTCGACACGGAATCCGCTCCGGCGGATGAAGATCGAGCATTCGAGAGAGTAGACTGCACCCCGGAGATACCAAGCGCCGTGTACGATGTCACGTCATCGAAGATCGACGTCACGGCAAGTCGTTCGGCAATGGAGGTCAGACCATGAAATTGGCAATCACATCTGACACACACTTCGGTGATCCCATGTGCACGCTGGTCAAAAATGACCACACCGGTCAGCCGATTCTGGGACCGAAGTATCTGGAGTTTCGAGAACGCGTGGGACAGGACAACGATTTCCTGATTCTGGTCGGAGACATTCTCGATTTCTCGCTCGCGAGCTATCAGGAGGTGTACCAAGCGGCGAAGGTGTTCTTCGTTCAGATCCAGAAAGACCGGATTGCCCGCTCCGTGGTCTACGTGCCCGGGAACCACGACTTCGATATCTGGCATACGGTCGAGCACGAGGTCAACGTCATTTACCAGATCCGAAACGAGCTGCCGCCGCGTCGATTCAGGATGTCCGTGCCTGCCGTCTTTGATCTTCGGACCAAGCCCGCTTGTCCCGTGTTCTCCCTTCCGGGCGTCACGCGACGGAGTCCGACGGCGCCGTTCCCGTATGGGGGGTTGTTCCTTGATCAGATCACGGTCCCCGAGGAACGTGAGATCAATTTCGTGTTCGCGTATCCCAACGTCTATCTGGTGACCGACGATGAGTCAGTCCTGATCACGCACGGGCAGTACCTTGAGCCGTACTGGTCGATGACCCGCGAGTGGGCCCAGAGAATCCTGGGGGAGGACCTGTCCTCGGATCCGATCCCGACCCTGCACGATCTGGTCGCTCTCAACTTCCCCCTGTGCCAGCTCGCCTGTGCGGGGGTGGGTCAGGCAGGGCCGCTCACCAAAGTGATCCAACAGATTCAACAAGACGTCAAGAAGAACAGAGTCGACAACGTGAAGAAGTACCTGAATCGGCTGGATAACGCGCTGGACGAAGAGGTGTTCCGTTTCAAGGGGATCTCCGGACCGATCAAGGAGGGGCTCAGCGACTTACTCTGCAATCAGGTCAAAAAGCAGATCATCAGCGAACTCGAGCGCTCCCGGGACACGCGCTACCGCACCGACTTCCCGTCATCCGAAGACGAAGAAAGGCGATTCTGGACGTTCATGAAAGCCAGCGTGCGCGAGATCGAACAGTTGAATCTGGAACACGGCTGCAACATCCCCAGACCCACCGCCGTAATCTTTGGACACACGCATCGGCCGATCGCCTGGGGATCGGAGACACATCTCGCACCCGCGCCGCCGACGATCCCGGAAGGCCGCCCCATCCCGCTCTTCAACACGGGTGGATGGTTGGATCGCGACGACGGCAAGGGAGGGATCGAGTTCTGCGGCGCGGAGATTATCTCATACGCGGACGGTAGGTTTAACTCGGAGCGGGTGGGGTAGCGGCCGAGGCGCAATAGTATCGGGTTGTAACCCATTGGGGTGCATGCGGCCCCGCCCCTGGTCCGCCCGGATTTCCTCAAATCCTGCTCGACATGAGCCGCAGGAGGGCATATTTTCAGGATCAAAGGTCGTAGGTGAATCGAGGCCGGGTGCTCCACCCGCAGGAGGTATACGCGTGAAAACATCAAGACTCATCGCGTTGCTCGCCTTCGCCGTTCTTACGGTGCTGCCGGGTGACGATACGCCGTGCCAAAGCACGTACCCGGACCCATTCTCCATTTTCCCCGCGCGCTACGAGTCAATTACTCTCGGCAGTAAGATCCGGCTGCGCGACCATTACAACGCCGGGCGCATCGACTCCGCGCTGGCTGTCTTGGAAGAATGGACGGAAATCACCGGCGACGATGCGATGAAATGCCAGCTGAACCTCATGCTGCACATGGCCGCCGGGAGCTTCACGGGGACTCTGTACGACAGGTCATTGATCGACAATATCCTGGTCCTCCAGAAATACGACGGCTCGTCGTGTGGATCGTTGTTCACAAGGGGGTATCCCCCCGCTGTCGACCGGTCACTGGCTCCGTTCACACGACGCATGGCTCGCGAGATACTCCCCCGGACCCCGGAAGGCTCGATCGAGAGACTTCTGTGCGAGTGCTTCGCGGGTGATTGTGATTCGATCTTCCACTTCCTGAGACGCCCGGCGTACCGACAGACCATCCTGGCCGATTACTATGATCAGGAGATAGTGCGCACTTTGAGGGGACGGGCCGATTTCAACTTCGCCTTCTACTCGGGAATCTGGATCCCGCGCGGTGACAACGAGATCCTCGGGAACCATCCGGTTCTGGGAATGGTGATCGGGGGAGCGAAGTCCAAGTTACTGTTCAACGTGCTGAGTGAGGTCCGCCTGCTCGATGCCGACGAGTCATATGTCACGGAGATGGACAACCGCCGCGACACGACGAAGAACTTCGTGGGATACTACATCGGAATAGAGACAGGACGCGAACTCCTCCACTCCATTCGCCACGAGGTGTTCGTCACCGGCGGGATCGGCTTCGACGGCTTCGCCTACAACAATGCCGTGCAGAGCGCTCCCAAACGCAGGGTGCACGCGTTCAACGCCAATGTCGGTCTGGGATACAAGTTCTACCTGCGCCGCCTGTCCCTGCCGTACGTGGGCATTCAGGCTGTCTACAACTTCATCGATTATCAACGCAAGGCGGGCGCCGGTTTCGCCGGCGACGCCTTGTCCTTGAGGTTCCTGATCGGCTGGTCTGGCGATGACTGCATGAACAAGAGACTGCGAGGTCTCGGCTACTGAGCCGTGGGCAGGACCGGGACCTGCCGTATGTGAGACGCTGAGTGCTCTACAGCTCTCCGGTGAAACACCAGAAGGCATTACTGCCACCGTTGCGGAAGGTTCGATTCCTGAGATCATCAAGACCCATCGCATCGCTTGCGTTCGCCGTTCTCATTCTGTCACCGACGGGCGATCCCCTGTGTCAGGATACGCACCCGAGCTTGCCCTCCCCTCCCTCCCGGTCTGCTGATTCAATTGCCCTCGCCAGTAGAATTCGGCTGCGCGACCACTATGATGCCGGACACATTGATTCGGCTTTGGCTGTCTTGGAGGAATGGTCGGAACTCACCGGCGATGACGTGATGAAATACCGGCTGAACCTCATGCTGCACATGGCCGCCGGGCGGTTCAGCGGCGCTCTGTACGACAGGTCGCTGATCGGCAATCTCCTAATCGACCGAGAGTGCGACGGCTCGCCCTGCGGATCATCGTCCACCTGGGGATACAGCCCTGTTGACGAGTCGCTGGCTCCATTTACACGACGTATGGCGCGAGAGATGCTCCCCCGAACTCCGGAGGGTTCGATCGAGAGACTTCTGTGCGAGTGCTTCGCGGGTGACTGTGACTCGATCTTCCAGTCTTTGAAGCACCCCGAGTACGGGGAGACGCCCCTGGCTCAACATTATGATCAAGAAATACAGCGCATCCTGGCCGGACGCACCGACGCCAACCTCGCCTTCTACTCGGGAATCTGGATCCCACGCGGCGACAATGACGTCCTCGGCAGCCACCCGTTCCTGGGGGTGGTATTCGGAGGGGCGAAATTCGGGTATCTCTTCAACGTGTTGTGTGAGGTTCGTCTGCTCAATGCAGACAAGTCCTATGTGTTGGGCGTGGGCAATCGGCGCGACACAACGAAGAGTTTTACGGGACACTATCTCGGCATCGAGGCAGGACGTGAACTCGTCCATTCTATCCGCCATGAGGTGTTTGTCACCGGGGGGGTCGGTTTTGACGGCTTCTTGTACGATAACCCGGTGGAAGGTGATGCCAAACGCGCGGTGAACGCGTTCAACGCCAATGTCGGCCTCGGATACAAGTTTCATCCCCGCCGGTTGTCGCGTTCGTACGTGGGTGTCCAGGTCGTCTACAACTTCATCGACTATCAACGGGCAGCGGGCACCGGGCTCGCCGGCGATGCTGTGTCACTCCGGATCCTGGTTGGCCGATCCGGAGACACTGGCGTCAATCAGAGATTGCGCTGCCTCGGCTACTGAGACCCGGTTCTGCACCGCTCTGGCATCCGTCAGACACCCGGTGACCCTGCCCCGGCTCAGGCGAGGTCAGCGCGTACCCGGCCGCGAGAATGCCTGCGGCTCAACGAGCGCCGCCCCCCCTCAAAACCGCTCCGTGTACCCGTGGCAGTACGGCTGCTTGCCGGTCTTGGTGTAGTAGTCCTGGTGGTAGTCTTCGGCGGGCCAGAATGTCCGCGCCGGGGCGAGTTCGGTGGCGACTTTGAATCCCTTGTTTTTCAGGATCTCGATCAGTCGCGCCGCGGTTTCTTTCTGTTTCTCGTCGGTATAGAAGACCGCCGAGCGGTACTGTTCGCCGACGTCCGGGCCCTGCCGGTCGACCTGGGTGGGATCATGGATTTCAAAGAAGAGACGCGCTAAGGCTTCGAAATTGGTCTTGGTGGAATCGAAGACCACCTCGACCGCCTCCGCGTGACCGGTGGTCTTGCTGCAGACTTCCTCATACGACGGCTTTTCTTTCGTTCCGCCCATGTAACCGGAACGCACCGAGAGCACGCCCTCCGCCTTTTCGAGATAGTACTCCACACCCCAGAAACACCCGCCCGCAAAGTAGGCAGTGGCGGTCTGCACCTCCTGGTCAGCGGGGACGAAGTTGAGGGAAATCGAGTTCACGCAGTGCCGCGTGTCTTTGGCCGTCAGCCCCTCCCCCTCGAACACATGACCCAGGTGGCCGCCGCAGTTGGCGCAGGTGATCTCGGTCCGGATACCGTCGGCGTCGAGCGTGCGCCTGACCGCGCCGGGGATCTCATCGTCGAAGCTCGGCCAGCCGCAGCCGGAGTCGAACTTGTCGGACGAACGGTACAGCGGCGCGTCGCAGCGCGTGCAGGTGTACGTTCCCTTTTCCTTGAGTTTATCGTACTTGCCGGTGAACGGCATCTCGGTGCCTTTGTGGACGATCACCCGCTCCTCTTCCGGTGTCAGTTCATTGTATTTCATGGTGTCTTTCTGCGACGTCATTGTGGTCTCCTGTGATCGCATCGGGGTCGGGATCAGGGTCACGGCACCGGTCACCGCGACACCGGCCAGAATCAGGATCAGCCCTATCGTATTTCGCCTGTGCCGCCTCATGGTGGCCTCGTTTCTTGCATCCCCGCATCGACGCCGGGTGTGCTACAATAATACGACACCAGACGGGTCCAGTTGGTTCCCGGGAAGTTGGGGCGGGAATAGTCCTTGGTGCCGGGCTCTGTCGCCATGCCACGGCAAACGGTCACCGCCACCCAACCCGTAGGTCAGGAGCACCGCGCGCAACGGCGTCGGTGCAACCCGTCGATCGGCTCTGGCGCGCGGCTCCTGACCTACCTTCTTCCGATTCCGCGTGACTTCGCCGGCTGATTTTCACATAATCCCAGTCCTATGGCCTACCAAATCGCTACTCTCGGAGGAGACGGAATCGGACCGGAAGTGACCGCGGAAGCGGTCAAGGTCCTCCGTACGGTCGCCACGAGCGACAATCTTGTTCTCGAATTCACTGATTACCCCCACGGGACCGACCACTACCTCGCAACCGGGGAGCTGTTTCCCGATGAGGTTCTCGAGGAAATCCGCACGACCAAACACGCGGTTCTGTTGGGCGCGATCGGCGACCCGCGGGTCGAGCCGGGTCTGGTCGAGCGGCCGATCATCATGGGGATGCGCTTCGGGTATGACCTCTACGTCAACCTGCGGCCGATCAAGCTCTACGCCGAGCACCTCTGCCCGATCAAGGGCAAGAACCCCGAGGACGTCGATATCCTCTGCATCCGCGAAAACACCGAGGACCTCTACGCCGGGATCGGCGGAATCCTCAAGAAGGGAACCCCCGACGAGGTCGCGATCGCCAATATGGTCTTCACCCGCAAGGGGTGCGAGCGGGTGATCCGTTATGCCTACGAGGCCGCGCGCAAGCGGAACAAGGCCAAAAAGGTCACGCTGGTTGACAAGGCGAACGCGATCCGGGCGATGGATATCTGGACCCGCACCTTCGCCGAAGTCGGAGAAGAATACCCCGATATCGAGCAGGACCACGCCTATATCGACGCCGCCTGCATGTGGATGGTGAAAAACCCTGAGTGGTTCGACGTGATCGTGGTGTCGAACATCTTCGGCGACATCATCACCGACCTGGGCGCGATGGTCCAGGGCGGGATGGGGATCGCCGCGTCGGGGAACATTCATCCGGGGCAGATCTCGATGTTCGAGCCGATCCATGGGTCGGCGCCGAAATACAAGGGCAAGAATGTCGCCAATCCACTGGGGTGCATAGCGGCGGCGGCGATGATGCTCGACAACCTTGGCGAGACTCAGGCGGCGGCGCGGATCGAGGGAGCAATCGCGAGCCTCCTGTCGTCGAAGAAGATCCCGTCTCTGGGCGCCAATTCCGGCCTGTCGACCACGCAGATCGGCGACATGGTCTGCGAGGAAATCGCACGGTAGCGCGATGGTGGCGGGCGCGGGGACCGCGCCCCTACGTCCCCTCTCGGTACTTGTGTTGGGCGCGGCGCCGCCGCGCCCCCACATCCCATCGACGCGTCATGCACCGCGCAGCAGCGCATTCGCTGTCCTGAGATCTTCCCTGAGATTTTCTCCGCTGACAGGTGAACCGCGTCGTGTTTTTCCTCGTCTGAAACTAATGAGGGAGTCTGCGCGTTTAAGAGGCATCCCCGCATCCCCGGGAATGTTCTCCCGAGGGATTCCTGACGGCTGGTTGCACCATGGTTATCTCGGTCGCCGCACTGCAATACCCGATCGGACGCCCGATTGGGCTGGAGGACACACTCCACCTGTTTCGGCTGCGTCCTGACTGCATCTGTCTGCCTGAGTACTTCGCGGTCGCTCCGGACGCTCGCTCTCACGCCGACGGCGTGGCGCACATCGAGGAGACGCTGGAGTCTCTCGCCCGACTCTCCCGGGATCTCGACTGCGTCGCGGTCGGCGGCACGCTGGCGCATCCGGTCGACGGCGGCTACGCCAACGTCTGTACCGTCTTCGACGGTGGTAGGCCGGCAGGGTCGTATCAGAAGATGAACCCAGTCGGCCGTGAAGAGGAACGGGGCATCATCGCCGGCACCGAGGCGCGGGTCTTCGATGTGCGCGGGATCAAGATCGGCGTTTTGATCTGCGCCGATGCGCTTGTCGAGGACTCGTTTAAGGCCATGAACCGTCTCGGGGCCGACGTGGTCTTCATCCCGACCGTTTCTCCGCTGCTCGATGACGACACAGTCTTCGCCAAGGACCGCCGCGACAACGAGATCTTCGTCGCCGGTGCGCGCCGGGCTTGCGCCTATGTGGTGAAAACCTGCGGGGTCGGCACCATCTTCGGCGGGCGGTTGCAGGGGCGTTCCGGCATTTTCGCCCCTTGGGGCGTCCTAAAACGCGTGACGCCCGACAGTGAGGATCGCAAGCTCGTCCTCACCGAGAATCTCGATCTCGACGAGATCCGCGAGTTCAAGCGGATGATGGATACGGGCGCCATGGCCCGGGCGGAAACGTCATCGTCCGACATGACACCGGCGGACTGACCGTCGCCCATCACTCGCCGACGGCGAAAAAGACAAAAACCGCCTTGTCGCTTCCACTTCCTCTCTTAGATTAGGTTTCTTAGCTCATCCGCCGTTTCGGAGAGCGACCGCCCCGTGAATCTTGTGAACTTCGTCAAACCGCCTCTCGACCCCAAGTGGCTCCTCCCCTGGGCCCGACATTGGTTGCGTCCGACCGGCACGACTGCCCTGGTCGGTCTGGCCGTCCTCGTCGGTTTGGGGACCGGGCTGGTCGCGGTAATCTTCACCTGGCTGGTTGAATCGGCGCGAGAGATATTCTTTGGCTACAGCCGCGAGTTGCTGACCCGAGGGTTCTCGTTCGATTGGCGCTACTGGGTGCCGGTCGTCCCGCTGGTCGGTGGCCTTCTGGTGGGCCCGATCGTCTACAAGTTCGCGCGTGAGGCGCGCGGGCATGGTGTTCCCGAGGTGATGGATGCGGTCGCGCGCCGGGGGGGAATCATCCGGCCCCGAGTCGCTCTTGCCAAGGCCGTCGCCTCGGCAATCTGCATCGGTTCGGGAGGATCGGCAGGACGCGAGGGCCCGATCGTGCAGATCGGGTCGGCCATCGGCTCCGTGATCGGTCAGCGATTCAAGATGTCGGCGTCGCTGGTCAAGATTCTCGTCGGTTGCGGTGCGGCGGCGGGAATCTCGGCCGTGTTCAATGCACCGATCGCCGGCGTGTTCTTCTCGCTGGAAGTCATCCTCGGTGATTTCGGCATCGGGACCTTCGCCCCGGTCATTCTGGCGTCGGTCGTGGCGTCGCTCGTCTCACACGCCATGTTGGGGAATTATCCGGCGTTCAGCATTCCCATCTATAAGCTCGTCTCCGCATGGGAGATACCGCTCTACGCCGTTCTCGGTGTTCTGGCGGCGCTGGTCGCACGACTCTTTGTCCGGACACTGTACAAGGGCGAAGATCTGTTCGAAAAGCTCGGGCTGCCGGGCTGGACCAAGCCGGCGGTGGGCGGGCTGATGCTCGGCTTCTTGGGTCTGGCCTTCCCACAGGTCTTCGCGGACGGCTATTCCACGATTACCCAGGTTCTGGCGGGTCAGGGGGTCTTTGGGCTTTTGGCCGTACTTCTGTTTGCCAAGATTCTGGCGACCTCATTGACCCTGGGCTCGGGCAATTCGGGCGGGATCTTCGCGCCGTCCCTGTTTATGGGTACGGCACTGGGCGGAGCCTTCGGGCATTTAGTTCACACCTTGTTCCCCGAGGTCACCGCCTCATCGGGCGCCTATGCCGTCGTCGGCATGGGAGCGGTGGTGGCCGCGGCAACGCACGCGCCGATGACCGCGTTCATGATCATCTTCGAGATGACGCGCGACTACCACATCATTCTCCCGCTCATGGTCGCCTGCGTGATCGCGACCATGATCGCCCTGCGCATGGCGCCGGATTCGATCTATACGCGCAAGCTGCTGCGCCGCGGCATCGTGCTCCGGCAGGGACGCGACGTCAATGTGCTGGCGCAACACATGGTCTCCGAGGTGATGCGGCGCGACTTCGACACCATACCGGTCAACATGCACCTGTCCGACATCCTGCACAAACTGGAGGAGACCCGGCAGTCATCGTTCCTCGTCGTCGATGCCGAGGGACTCCTGGTCGGTATTCTCGGGTTTCAGGACCTGCGCACGCTCCTGACGAAACCCGGGCTCGACACACTGGTCATCGCCTCGGATATCATGCATCCGGTCCGCCAGGTGGTGTTTCCTGACGACCGTCTGACCGAGGTCTGGGATTTGTTCCGTCCCGATGAAGTCGGCGCCGTGCCGGTAGTGGAACGGGCCCACGACCGCCGTATCGCCGGCATCATTCGGCGCGAGGACATTACGCGCTTCTACAACCAGCGCCTGGTGGAGAGTCTCACCCCCGAAGGCCCCACGATCGGGAGATAGCAATCCGTGTCGATCAGTCGCGACATCCTGGCTGGTCTCGTTCTTACCGGCGGGAAATCACAACGCATGAGACGCGACAAGGCGACGCTGGTTGTCGGTGAGCGGTCCCTGTGGCGGATGGCCGCCGATGTTCTTGCGTCGCAGGTCGACACTGTCTACCTCGTCGGTGCGGTCGCCTC
>DATKYL010000113.1:0-22806 GCA_035528515.1 Acidobacteriota bacterium
CAGGTAGTTGAGCCCCCGCCCCGACCGTTTCTGCAAGAGCATCTCCACGCCGCGCGCCCAGGCACGACCGTTGTCGACCAGATCCTCATAGGGTACGAATCCCTCCAGTGTCACCGCGTCGTCGATCACAAACCGCCGCGGGTTCTTCGGTTCGAGGGGGAAATGGTGGTACTCCTTGTCGTAGAACTCGACCGTCAGCGACGCCGCGTCGCTCAGCGCGTAGTCGAAGCCGAGCACACTGTGAATCGCAGTCGGCGCGCGCAGATTGCGATTGCGGTCGGACTGCGCCAGGATGAACATCGGCAGATTCTGATGGAAGACACCGAACGCGGCGTTCACCGCGAGACGCGGCGCCGGCTCGACGCGCGCCGACACTCTCGGTGCCCAGAGCACACGATCGGTCAGGCAGAAGTGATCGGCCCGCAGGCCGGCGGTGGCACTGACGCGGGGCGACGGACTCCAGGTGTGACTCGCGAACAGCGCCGCGGTGGTAGTGTGAAAGCGCCGATCGATCCGCGTCTCGGGGATCGGCCGGGCGATGATGCCGACAATGCGGTCGTAGTGATATTCCAGATCGTCGATCCGGCGGGTGAACTCTCCCCCGACCGTGACGGCATGCCGGTCGTTCGGGCGGATCGTGCTCGTGCTCTGAACGCGTAGCGCGGCCTCCAGGCTGTTGTTTGAGCGGGAGGTGTCGTCACCCCTGGTGAATAACCACTCATCCTCATACTTGATGGACGCGTACGACACCGATGTCTCCGTGTGCGCGGTCGGGCCCCACAGCCGCCGCCACACCAGCCCCGCCGTATTCTGCCGCGCCGCCATGTCACCGTACTGCGCCCAGCCGCGATCCTCGGAAACCTCCTCGGACCATTCCGTGGCGCTCGACGCGTAGATATTCAGAAGGACAAATCGGTTCTGCTGGTTTGCATCGAAACTGATCTTCGCGTGAATGTCCTCGAATTCCGGCACCGCCTCGAGATCGAGCGGCTTCTCGATAACCTCAAAGAAGCTGCGCCGCCCCGATATCAGCCAGGCACCCCGGGAAGACAGCGGACCTTCCAGCGTCGCACCGAACCCGGCCACGCTGACATCCGTCTGCGCGGCGAACCCGTCGCGACGCCCCTCACGCAATCGAATGTCGGTGATCGACGACAGCCGGTCCCCGAACTCGACCGGAAAACCGCCGCTGTAGAAACGAACATCCTCGACCAATTCCGTGTTGAGCAGACCGATCGGCCCCGCCGACGAACCCTGGACCGGGAAGTGGTTGATGTTGGGGATGTGGATACCGTCGACGTTGAAACCGTTCTCGAACGGACTCCCACCCCGCACCACCAGGTCGTTCAGGCGGTCCGACACGCGCGCGGTGCTCGGCAGGACGCTCAGTATCCGGCTGAGATCACCCGCTGAACCCGGCAGCCGACGCACCTCGTCGGCATCGAGCTGAAACACGCTGGTCGGGGCGTCGGGCGCCTTCCGGAAATAGGTGCCCATCACCAGCACCGGCGCCGTCTCAATCGCGATCGGCTGCAGTTCGGCGTCGAGTTGGATCACTCTGTCCCCGTCAACCGCGATGTCAGGCGTCGTCAGCCGCTCGTAGCCGAGGCTCTGAAACGACACCGTGTAGACGCCGGGAGGAATATCCGTGATCCGGTAGTGCCCAACACTATCGGCCGAGACGCCGATCGTCGTGCCCGCCAGCGTGACGCTGGCTCCCGGAAGACCCGCCTGCGTCACCGCACTACGGACCAAGCCAGCGATTGTCCCCCCGGCTGCATGACCCTGTGCCGGAATCGATGCAAGCAGACCGACAAGCAAGGCAGCCGGGAGAGACGCCGCCACAGTGGTTGGAACACGGATACGTGGGAACGTGATCGTCATAGGCATTTGCCCGAACGGAGAAGCGCGTCTCCAGACAATGTAACCGGGTCCGCAGTAATATATACCCACCGATGGCGGGATTATTCCAGAATCGTCAATCGCCCCGGACCCGGCGGGACCGAACGTGACGGCAGGCACCAATCCCGCGCCCGATCGGCACAGGCCAACCCACTCGGACAGCGGCTACTTCCCGCTTGTTCCGAACTGCGCCAGACGGAACCGCTCCGGATACTCGGTCGTCGACAGCCAGATTTCAACGTCGGCACGTGAGCCCGGTAAATACTTCTCGATAACCGCTCGGAACGTACCGGCTGTCAAGACGTCGCGGTTGAAGAGATCGGATGTAAACGCAAAGAAGGCCTCGCGCCCCATCCGCTGGTAGAGGTAGTTCAGAAACAAGACGGCCCGGTCAGGCAGGACGAATTCGTCCTTGTACGTGGACATCTCATCGGCGGCAATGGCCAGAAGTGGGATTTCGGGCGGCAGGTCGGCGCCGCGACGCGTCTTCCCGGTGCGCCGCTTCTCGAGATACATCTTCTCTCGCTGTTGTATGAATCCATCGTAGAATTCCCACCCTAAGATCTCCGCCAGTATCGGCAGGTGGAAATAAGTCGGGAATCCCTCGATCGCCAGCGACCAGAGCGAATCGGCGCGGGCCACCGGCACCCGCACGAACGGATGCACCAGTTCATGCGCCAGATGTCGCCTGGCGACCGCATCCTTACGAAATTCCCGCCAGGTGGACGCCATCAGCCCGGTAACGTTCCCGCTGGAGATGTCGCCGTAGCGCGGCATTTCGATGACATAGCACTCGTCCATCTCCGCCGAGCGACGGTAACGCGTCTGGAACAGCCCGGTGATGCGGTTGGTGAACGTCAGGATGTCCCGACCGGCCTCCTCTGAAGCCGCGTCGGCATAGCGGTATACGAAGCAGTTGCCCTCGGAGGCCGCGGTGTAGCGCTGCGCGGTACACTGCGCGTTGTACAACGACGCCCCCGATGCCGACCATGCCGTGACACGCTCACCGCCATCGGTGTACTCGTCCTTTTTGGTCCCGAGGAAAACCGAATGGTACTCTGCCGGCGTGCGGATTATGACATCGGCAAACATCACCGCGTACGCGTCGCCCTCGTCGGGCAGGAAGACCGGGAACCACAGCGAGTATCCGTAGGCGCGCAGGAAGACGCCGTCATCGTCAATGCGCATGTAATCCGACGCCGACCGCGCCGCTGAGGGATGGAAATACCCGGAATAGTACACGGTCAGCCCACCGCTCAGGTCGCGTCCGGCGACCGAGACCATCAATTCGTCGGCAATAAGGGCGTAGTTGCAATCGTAGTACACCTGCCCAACGGAAACACTGACAACCTGCCCCGCAATCAGCACACTGTCGACATCCAGTTCGGCGTGCAGATAGAACACGACCTCGTCGCCGATCACCTCATCCGGAGCGAAATGGACGACCGCCTTGCCGGTCATCGACGATTCCAGTGGGACGAACCGCACGTCGAGTTCGTATCGCTCGACGCGCGGGTATGGATTCCCGGCCGCCGCCTCACCGAAAACGGCGAATAGGATGCAGACACACAGTACGCGGCAGCGCATGGATGGCCTCCTTTTCGATCTCAATCATGTCTGAGTCTGCGAGCACGGCAATGGCGACCCGGTATTGAGCCCCTCAGCCGCTTCAATCGTCGGCCGGGTCGGTGTGACCCGTCCGGCGACCGACAGGCTACATACGAACGCGGTCGATCAGAGTTTCACCACGCCCGACGTGCCGTGCTACGAGGAGTTCCCCCGGCAGCCGGTCAGCAACACGTGGACCCGAAGTCACAACGGCCGTAGTAACCAGACAAAGAGCGCCACCACAACCACCAAAGCGCCCGCCGCGGTCGCAACTTTCGTCACCCGCAGCTGCCGGAGTGAACCGGCAAAGACGAGGCCTGCCCCCAGGAACAGGGCGATGGACGGCCCGACGGAGAAATCGAATCGCTCGGCAAACAGCAGGCCCAATCCTGTCGCTACGGCACCGGCGATCCACGTAATGACCAACCGCATTCCCCAACCCCTGGCGAAAATCGCAGAGAGTGTCGCGGGGATGATGAGAAAAGCGAACACAATGACGACACCCGCTATGCGGACAGCCACCGTAATGACGACCCCAACCAACGCGTAGAAAAGAAAATCCCACGCGGCGCTGTTCATCCCCTCGCGAACCGCCCCTTCGTAATCATCCGATATCGCGGCCAGTGGTTTTCGAAACACGCAGAGACAAAGACCCGCAGCGGCAAATACCACGGCGCACACGACAACGTCCTTCGGCGTTGCCCACAGAATACTGCCGGCAAGCATCTGCTGGATGTGGATGTGTCCACCCGGCGCGATGCCCACCAGAAAGAGCGCCAGTGCCGCCGCGACCGCATAGGTGACGCCGATGACCGCCTCCAACGGGATCCGGATCGCCCGTTGCCGAACAAGCGCATAGAAAGCCGCGGCGATGAGTGTCGCACCAAGGGCACACGCGTATCCGATCACCGAATCCCCGTGGGCGGCGAACGCAAGGTGGGCCACGATGGCGCCGGCGGCGGCAACCTGCGCCAGCGCGATGTCGATGAAGATAATCTCACGCTTGAGCACGTGAATGCCCAGGTAGCCGAGAATCGCGATCATTTCCAGGGCCACGACAAAGGGCAGGCCCAGAAGCGAGATTGTGCTCATGACAATCTCCTTCTCATTCGGGGCCCCACCGATGCGGCTGTCGCCGATCGGATGAGGATCGCACCCCCGAAACACACACCCAAGGCCAGAACGAGCGTCGGCCCGTACGGTAGATCCGCATTATAAGACAGAACCAATCCCACCACGCACGCCGCGAAACCGATACTCCAGCCAAGTACGACCGCCCGCAACCATCCTTTCGAGAACATGGCGGCGATGGCGGCGGGTATCATCAGGAATGCGTAGGCCAAGAGCACACCGGCGATCGGCACGATCAGAACCGTAATGACGCCCTGCGTCGCGAAGAATAGAAAGTCCCAGTACTTCCGATGCCGCAACGATTCCGGGTTATCGGTGAGTGCGATGAACTGGCGACGGAACCGGTAGTGAATGAGTAAGAGCACAACGTAGACAGCCGCGGTGACGGCGACGAGCTGCCAGTTCGCCCAAAGCATCGCACCGGATAGCGTCTTCGTCACATAGGCATCACCGCCGGAGAGTTTGTCGCCGAGAAGCAGCGTGGCAACGAGCGCCATAGCAAACATGATGCCGATGACCGCCTCGCGCGGGATCAACGGCGTGCGCGGATTGATCACGGCGAGCAGAAACGCGCCGACGAAGACCGCGAGCGTGGGCAGCACGTACGAACTGCCGGTCGCGTACTGAGTGCCGACGGCAATACTGCCCAACATCCCGAGCGCGGCGAGCTGATCCAGAACCAAATCGCAGAAGATGATCGTCCGCCGGATGACGTGGAGGCCCATGTACGTGTGGAGAATCAGAACCACCGCGATCAGCGTGATCTGAACCGTGAAAAAACTCCACCCTTCACTCATGGCAAGTCCCCGGATACGGTACTGACCTCCACAAGACCCTTTTTCTCGGCCGCCGCCAACAACCGATTCACCCAGAGGTCAACGAGCTGAAAGTAGTCGTCGGCGCCCTCGCCGCCGCCGACATACAGGGGCACGATGACCGGTTCGGCGTCCACCCTCTCGGCCACCGTCCGGATCTTCTGTTCGTCAAAGTAGTTCGCCGCCAGGATGATACGGATCCCCCGCGTCCGCATCCGGTCGGCGAGTTCGTTCACGTGCCGGGCCGAGGGTGGAATACCGGGCTTCGGTTCGACCGTGCCGGCTTCTTCGATCCCGAAAATGTGAAGGAAATACGCCCAGTTCTTGTGGTAGGTGACGATGCTCTTGCCGCGCAGTGGCATCATCCGCGCCATCCAACCACCGAGGTATTCGATCAACTTCCTGCCTTCGTAGGTCTGCTCTTCGAGAAACGCAATCAATGCTCCCTTCTCCGTGAGTCTACAGAGCGTCTCACCGCCGAGGATCCCGACCAGCTCCGCGCCGAACAGGCGGACATCGAACTCATCCAGAAGCGCCTTCAGGTTCGCCTCGTATGTCCCCCTGCCGTCGGGATCGTTCTTCAAGAACCCGGTCGCGATGTTGCGTGCCGCGACTTTCATATTAATCGGGCTCGGGTTCACGTGCGGATTGCCGTAGATATGCACGCCGCCTTCGGAACGGGAGAGCACCGTCGGTTTCTCGAGCAGTGTCATCCCGTGGGATGCGGCGACATAACCGGCCTCCCCGCTCCGTACGTGGGTGTTGCCGCTCTTGTCGACGACCGTCGGCAGCCACAGTTCGAGGTCGAGCCCGGTCGATATGAGAACGTCGGCGTTCCGAACCATGTTGACGAATGAGGGTTTGGGCCGGATAAAGTGCGCGTCCTGGTTACCGCGGACAATCATCTGAACCGAAACCCGATCGCCGCCGATGCGGCCGGCGAGATATGCGTAGTCCGGCAGAGTGGTCACCACGTTGAGCCGGGAAGGCTCCGATGCCGACGCGCCGACCGCACCCGCCGTCATTGCGATCATCATCAAGAGTGATGTTATCTTCATCGCGCTATCTCCTCCGAGATTAGTAGCGTTCGTGCTTGTGGGGCCCGGCGGCGAAGACGATCTGCAATCCCACGGTATGCTCGTCGGCGCCCGTGCCGCGACCGCTGGCATAGGAATACCCCACCCTGAACTTGACGAACGGACTCTGAGACCAGGTCAGGAAAGCCGCCGACTGCTGCCGGTAGGCCTGGTCCGTCGCGACCACCTGCGACAGCGGCAATCCCGGCACCGCCGCGTACAGCCTCGTCTCCGGCTGGTAGTAGTCGAAACGCAAGCCGATGTCGATCGTCCGCGTCATCCGGGACTGCAATGACGTGTACAGCCCCCAGGGATGGAGCCGATCCCTGCCGGAACCGTCAGGCGCCTGGATATCCATATCCACGATGTACACCTCGCTGCGCCACTCGACATTCCGATAGCGCATCCGGTCGAGCGGTTCCCAGGCGACAGTCAAGTCGATCCCGTAGACAAGAGAGACCAGCGTTTCGCTGATTGTTGTTGCATCGCTTAGCTGCCAGGCGTCGTTCCAGCCGACGAAACCAGTCCCCCCGATCTCCACATAGGTGCCGGCACTGAGATCGCGGTAGGCCTTGTAGTGCGCGAGCACACTGGGTCGATTCTTCGTATTCTGACCCAGAATGCGGGGGTTGTCACCGTCGGTTGCCTGAACGATGAGTTCGTGTACTGTCCCGCCGATCCCGCCGTTCCAATCGAGCGAGAGCCCTGTCTGGTTCAATCCCCCCGGCCCGAAAACCATGCGGAGTGCAAGGGGGAAATCGAACCAGTCGAGCGCGTGCTTGTGCCACCGGTTGACCACACCGAATTGCTGACGGAACTTGCCCAGCGTGACATTGATACCGGGCAGAATCCCGTAACGCGTGAAGTACGCCTCCCCCAGCTCGGCGCCGCCCTCATCGACGGGGACCGCCGCCTTGAACCGCGAGTACGGGTCCAGGTATGCCTCGAGATGGAAACCCAGTCCGCGAAACACGACATCCGACGTTGTCTCGACATCATCACCCTCACGCATGAACTCAAGCATGTCACCGGTGACACTGATCTCCGGGTTGAGCGCCTGGAGACCCAGGTTCCCGGACTTGAAGGTCGTCTCCTCGAGCTGATCCTCCGCCGCTGTTTCCTTGTCTGCTTCATCCGCGGCGGCACGACGCAACGCGTTAAGATCATCGTTCGTCGCCGGTCGTTCTTTGGATGCAGCCGCGACCGCCTCGGTTGAGCGCCCCTCCTCAAGTGCATCCATCCGCTCCAAGACATCCTGCAACTGCAACCTCAACTCCTGCAACTCTCCGCTCCCCGGCACCTCTTGCTGCGCACTCCCCGGCGGTGCGAGCATGGATGCGGCGAACAGCACCGCCAGGAACAACAGCATCTTCACTCGCATATCGCACTCCTCTCCGCCGCCCTGGATGAGAACGACGATGAATCGATCACGCAACCGGTTACGATGCCCGGCCCGGCTGGCTCACGACACCCGGATAGCAGGTACGACCTGCCGACAGGCGGCAGCGGGCCTGGTGATCCGGCCGTGTAATAGCCTCCCGCAGAATCGCTCAAGCAGCGATGAGCAGGCTCAATTGTCTTCCGTGAACTGTGCGGTGCGGATCAGAACGGCGGCGCGCGTGTCGGCGGGAGAGCCGAATGCCAGACGCGGTCGTGACGGACGGCCGACACGATGAGAATCGACAGGATAAACCAGAAAAGAGCAATGCTCCAGGCCAGAGCCGGAGCAGTCGCCGGCTGCGCCGACACGAGACAGAGAAGACAGTCGTGATGATGACCGTCGGCGTGCCCATGCAGCGGCATCGCCGTGAACGCGAGCACGGCGACCAGGGCCGCCAGGGCCAGACGCGGATATCGCGGGATCGCACTCATGACACCGGGAACATGGCATCGATGACAGGTTGATGCCCAGCAGAAAATATCCTATCCGAAGGAAAAAAGTTCCGATTCTCTCGTCACGGCTTCCTTCCCGATGCACACACCGGCGCCACGCCGCCGTGTCGGCCGGGCAGCGGGCGCGTAACGCATACGGGACCAGTACCTTACGAAAACGTCATCCGCCGCCGCCGTTCGGCACGGGCGTTGATATTGTGTCAGGATCGGGGGGGCGCAGTATGCCCGCGAATCGACCTTGTACGTCAGACTACGGACCACCCAATGCGCCGGCCGGTGCGATGATCCACCGACCGCCCCGGATTGCCGGTGCGCTGCAAAACATTCTCTCGTGGCGCAACGTGCTGGCCGGCATAGCGATTGTCGCGGCGGCGTTCGTCTGGCGGGGCGGTCTTCACTTTCTCGGCGAGCGGATCTTTATCCCCTTGGTGGCGGTGTTCACTGTCGTGACGCTCGTTCTCCTGATCGTCGCACGAGCGCGTCAGGGGGCGGCGACACTTCTGGCCATCAGCCTTCCCCTGGTCGCTTTCGGGGTGATCGAAGCCGGGTGGTCGATCCGTCCCACGCAGATGGTCGTTCTCGCGATCCTGTTCGTCTGGCTGTTGGGCGCGCGTGTCGACGTCCGCCGTATTCCCCTGCGCGGCTGGCTCTTGCTCTATCTCCTGTCGCTGGCATTTGCGACCTGGTGGGCGATCTGGCACCCGCCTGAAATCACGAGCGTCATCCCCGAGGCCATGGCCCAGCGTGCGTCGGCGATCCGTCCCTTAGTGCAACTGTTCACCGCCACAGTGGCGCTGGCGGTCTTTCCCGTCGTCACGCTGGCGGTCGACACGGAGACTCGCCTGTCGCACACGGTCAAGGGACTGCTCGCGATTACTGCTGTCGTGTGTCTCTATGGAATCTACCAGTCGTTCGCCGTTTCACTCGGCCTGCCGCTGTCCGACATCACCTGGGGCGTCGGGATCGGCAACTCGGCGATCACCAACTACGGCGAGACCCGTCACTACTCCGGTGTGGTCACGTCGTTCGCCCCGCGTGCGACCTTCGCCGAGTCGTTGCATTTCGGCGCCTACCTCGCGGGGATATTCCCGTTGTGTCTGGCGTGCTGGCTGGGACGCACCTCGCTGCCGGAACGGTGGCGTCACTGGCCCTGGCGCACCCTGAGCCTGCTTCTGGGGCTGGTTTTGCTGCTGACTTTCTCGCGTTCCAGTTGGGCGGCGGCAGTCGTGGCCATCTCACTCGTTCTGCTCTTGTCGCGACGGGTCCGGACCTGGATCGTCTTCGCTGCGGGTGTGGGCGTCGCGTACGCCGTCTTCAGTCTGTTAGCGCACCTGCCGATCTTCGAGAGTTCGCTATCAACCGCCGGCCTGATCGCAGGCCGGTTGTCCCCCGAGTACCTCCTCATCGACCCGCGCATCATCTATATTCAGGTCCTCTCGGAAACCGCCCTCTCAAGCCCGATCTGGGGAATCGGCCTCGGCAACTACGCGATCGCCGGCGCCTCGGCGCTCGGATTGAATGTGTTACTGTCGGCCCACAGCGTCTGGGCCGCGCACTGGGTCGAAGGCGGCGCGATCGGACTCATCGTCCTCCTCGGCCTCTTCGCGGCGATCGCCCGACGGCTCGCCGCCGGTCTCCGTCACCTGCGCCGCAACGAATGGTACTTTCCGCTCTTGGGATTAACGGCGGGCATCGCCGCCATGAGCGCACAGTACATCACCTGGGGCGACCGCTTCGACCCCTACTTCTGGTTCGTAATCGCCCTCGCCTTCGCGGTGATCAACATCGCAATGCGACCCCACACAGAAACAACCTCGTAGGGCGGATGCTCCGGTACGTTGACCCCGCACAGCCGCCTGATCTGCGACACTGCTGAAATCACTCGACTGTCGAGTCCATGCATCCGCCGCACTACCGCGTGACTGATTGCCGTGCGGCCGTCCGCCCTAAGCAGATGATTGCGGCTCACAACAGCCGTGCGTTCCGCTGACAGTCCTGGTCTGCCTCCGGCAGACAGCGATCACAGATCGCTGCCACACATGCCAACACTGAGTCATTCCGAGAGGAACGAGGAATCTGCTTTTCGATCCCGGGTACAGGCACCCTCTCCGCGAGAGGGCAGACATACCCGTTCCCGACCAATAACGCGAGGCAGACTACCGCCGAATAATCCCCCGCGCCGCAAAAAGACTATCGAGGTATTCGGTATCCTCGAAACGATGCACCAAATCCCGCCCGGCGTACCCGCGCGCCTTCGCAATCGCCGCCACCCGCCCTTGGCCGTTCATCAGCACATCGGGAATCGAATCGGCAATCGGATCGGCGTATGCCGCGGTCGGCGAGATGACGGTCCACCCCTGCCCACGGATATGCGCGACCAGCGTGTCGAGGAACAGTGCTGCGAGGTCGTTTTCGTGGAGAAGCAGCACATGCCGCGGCGAGCGCCCGAGCACATCCTGCCCGATGCGATCGTAGAAGAGGATTCCGTCCCAGAGGACTTCGACGTAGGTGTCGCGCAGACGGTCGACGTCGATGCTCCAACCGCTGTCCGCCGCATAACGTGTCAGCCGGTCCATGTACCAGTCGTAGTTGTCGATTGTGACATACGCGTTGCGGTACCCGCGCTCGGCGAGCGCCGTACGGACACTGTCGCGCAGGGGACGGCTTATACCCTCATCGAGAAAAGGATAGCGAAACCAGCGCACGAACCCGAGGACCTCCACCAGGTAATCATGGGCCCGGTCGAGGTCGGCGATGTACTTCTGCACCCCCGCCTGATGCGGATGTGGATGCGAATACGAATGGTTGCCAATCCGGTGCCCCGCCTCGCCATAGATGCGCAGCCGTTTTTCGCGATCCGGACCGTAGAACTTCTCGGTCGTGCAGAAGAAGACCACCTCATCGATCCCGAGCGAGTCGAGCTTGCGCACCAGCATCTCGGTGCGCTCCATCCCGGTCAGAAACGCCCCATCCCCCAACGGCACATCATCGAAGCTGAGAGCGATCTCGCCGGCGTGGGGGGGCGGACCTTCGGATTGCGCGAGCGGGGTTACACAGACCGCCATCCACATCATCACAGCGGTTGTCAAAGGACGCACAGAGGCACTCTCCGGTCGATTGACAAGATGGTGGCGTTTCGATCCATGGCATTGTATAATGAACGTCCAGGATGAGAGCAAGGCCTTAGAAGCTATCGCCGGGTTGACGCACTGGATGCGATAAGGTTCCCTCGATGAAGGAGCTCACGAAGCAAGAGAGGCGGAGACTGTCGCGCTGTCCCGTAGGGTGTCAGCGGATAACAAAGAAGGTCGAGAACCTTGCTGATTACATCTCGCTCATTGGTGCCCATCTCAAGGCAGGTAAGCCGTTTTGGTTTAGAGGTCACCGAGACGTGCGCTGGACACTCACTCCATACGCGTTAAGACCCGAGAGTGTTCAGTTGAGGGACAGTGGGCTGAGGCTCCTCAGAGAATTCAAGCGTATCGCTGAAATCAAAGTAGACAGGCCCCCGGAGTCCACCGGTCAGGAACTGAAGTGGATGCAGCTTGCCCAACACTATGGAATACCAACGCGCTTGCTCGATTGGACGGAGAGCGCAACCTTTGCGCTATTCTTCGCCTGTGAGACATCCAGCGCTCGGGATCAGGATGGAATCGTGTTTCTCCTAAACCCTGAGGACTTGATTTCACTCAAGGTGCGCCGACATCATACTCACGGTGAGCAACTCATCACGTCCCTCGATGCACACTTGGATGAGACATTGATCCAAGATTACTTCGAACTGGGCGGGGCTCTTGATAGAGGCAAGCAGGCCCTCCCAACCATCGCGATCAGACCGGTGTGGAATTCCGAGAGACTGATGATGCAACGCGGAGTCTTCACGCTCCACGGCTCACGACAGTTTGAGCTTGACGAGAGTCAGGCACCTTCGCTCGTCGGAATCCCAATTCTCCGGGATGTCAAGGCTGGTTTGCAAAGGGAACTGGAACGCATCGGAGTCGACGAAATGACACTGTTCCCAGAGCTGGAACACGCCTGTCGTCACTTGAAGCGCCGAGAAGGACTGGAGTAGGACTATGCCGGATTATATTCCGTTCGTGAACAGTGAGAAGGACGCCACCCTTTTGAACACTTGGTACAGCGATGCGCCATGCGCACGAGTAACAATGGCCCTGCGGAGAAAGGCCGTCGAGTTACTCCCTTCCAATACCCCTCTCTGGGCAGACCCTGCTATCGACGCCTTTCACAACTGGCCCCGACAGCTGCCTGAGCGCGAGGAGGATAGGACCGAGTTGCAGTCATTCTACGTTCAGCTCTCAGGCCACAAGTCCCTCTTACCCGGCGCAACAACATCATCACGGGATGAAAGTCGAATCTCTGAGCTTGTATCTGCTTGCATGGGCGAATGTATAGAGAGATTCAATCCAACATGGATAAGTGTACCACAACTGCCAATCGTATCTGGATCAGAGCGAAACAAGCTCAATCGCTACTTGGCCAAAGCAGCAGCAAGCTGGAAAGCACAGTATAAATTCAGAGGGCGCTTAATTCTGCCAGTGGTGTTCACAAAGCAGAATCAAACAAACGGAAAGACCGCCAGAAAGGCCAAGTTACAGCAGATTCACAGGTGTTACGATCTGGCGCACGCGCAAGGAGTCTGGGTAGTTGAAAGCTCCCTTGACGATCACAAGGCGTCTACCACGTATGAACGGAGGTTCCGCGGCATGATCGACTTTCACAAAGAGCTCAGACAGGAAATTCCAGGTATATCCATCATTGTGGCAGGCCCTCACTGGGGGTTGAACTTGTTGCTCTGGGCGCGCGGACTCGCAACTCACCCCGCAATCGGCCTTGGGCGGGGGTATCAGTATTTCATTCCGGGCGCGCCAATGAAGAAGGGCAGAGCCCGCGTTGCCTTTCCCTCTCTTCGCAGATATGCTTACTACGGTGCCACTCTGAAGACCTGGTTGGAAACCTCTTCTACAAGACTGCCACGAAGCAATCCAGCCCGTGAGGAGTTCAAGAGACTGGCAAGGAACATAGACTCCTATGCATCAGGAGATCGAGATCGAAGCCAAGTTGCAGAGTTTTACAGGTCTTGGTATCAGAGAGTAGAAGAAGTGCCCGTCGAGGGTCGTGCCTTGGCCCTGTTTCAGGACCTCTCGGCAGCGTACGTCCTCGGCAAAATGCTCGGGGCGCTACCAGCGGCGGAGACTACTGCCAGACGACCTGAGCAGGTGGCTCGGCAGCTTATGCTACACTGCCTCTAGTCATGACCCCCAGAACTGCTCCACGCAGTGCATCTGCAGAACTGCATCAACCTCGCTCGCCAGTGTGTTAGCTGGCAGGAGAACCCTACACCAGTCCTGGTGAACCGCGACAACGCCGATTCCACTATCGTGAAATTGCTCGGCCCGCCTACTTGCTACAAGCCTCTCCGCGTTTTCGTACGGCAGCCCAATGTAGGACTCATCGGCAATCCTTACATGGTTCCTTGCCTGCCAGAACACTTCTTCCACGCGGCTTAGCTTCAACTCGATGGCAATCACCTTCTCGTGCAGAGGCGCCCAGCCATTGCGCCGCTGGAAGAGATCCCGCCGGGGACAGGTGACGAATTTCCGGGAGATCAGCACCTGAAGTTGCCGGTCAAGCTCATCAGAAGACCAGAAGTCGGAGAACTCGCGCTGAAGCCTCCGACGGGATACGGATGTTCCTTCCTCAACATCAGGGATACTGTCCAAGAGTACCACTCTCGACAGGGGTCCGATGCGAGTCTTCTGCTCCAAAGCAGATCGTTCCTCTACCTTGGCCTGGTCGAGACGGACTGCAACCAAGTCGCAGATCCCCCACGGAGTAACGAATTCACTCTTGACCGCAAACCCCTGCCCCTCAAGCCATCTTCTGGCAGGAGCGTGCATTTCAGACTCAAGTCGGAACATCGGTAACCCCGCAGAATGAGGGTTCACCTTCACAATAACTCAAAGCTCATGTGCGTCAACGGATTTCTCAGCCCCCAGTTGTCATCATGACACAGATCTGACACGCCGGTGACGTCACCGCGCACCCCTACGTCACTACATCTGATGCCCAACGAGAGTTCCACTGCCCCTCGCTGAGTCTGAAGCGGGGCTCTTGTGTGAGAGGAGAGGACTCAAGCTGGGGGACAGGGATTCGAACCCCGATTCTACGGTCCAGAGCCGCATGTCCTGCCGTTGGACGATCCCCCAGAAGGGCTAAATGACCGCCGCGGGGCGGTCATCGGACGCAAATGTATCCCGGCGGACCGGGCAAGTCAATACGCCCGGGATTGGTGCCGTCGCGCCCCTACTTCTTCTTGCGCCCCGTCACGGGCTTCTTCGTCTTCGCCGCCGTAGTACGGGACTTCGACGCGGGGCTCTTGGCCTTCGCGGTCACGCCTTTGGTCTTGGCCGTCGTAGTCTTCTTCTTGACGGCCGGCTTTTTGGTCCCGCTCGCCGGTTTCCGCGTGGTGGCCGCCTTCGACTTCGATTTGGCGGCGGCCGGTTTCTTCGCCACCGCCTTCGTCTTCTTGCTGCCACCCTTGGGCTTGGGGCTCACAGACTCGGCTTTCACTGCCGGCTTCGGGGGCAGGGACAGTGGCGTGCCCGCGGCCTCCGCTTCGGCGCGCGCCAGTTCTTTGCGCTTCTTCTTCAACCGGTGATACCACTGGTCAGACTGCTTGCGGTCCAATAGCCCGCTGAACGGCCGCGCCGCAATCTGCCGTTCCAGCTCCTCAATCTCGTGCTTCAGCTTTGCGATCAATTCCTGCATGGCACCCTCCCGGACACGCTGCAAGATATCGGCATTTCTCCAGAAAACAATGCGTGAGGTGTAGTGTTATACATCTCAGCCCCCGGGTCGGGTCGAAGATCCTCCCGATCCCGGCCCGGTATCGGGACGGGGCGCGATAGCGGGGTGGCGAGCACCAACAGGGCCGTTCGGCGGATGCATGAATCCAGCGGTCAGGTGGTTCCGTCAGTGTCGCGGGGCAATCGGCTTGACTTCGGGATACGACGGGCCTTTTGTGGTGCGTCTTTCATTACACGGGTGTAACCTCGGACACCGGTAGGTTATGGCGGAAGCAAAGGCGAAAAGACAGACCGATCCCGGCATGTCGGCCTCCAAAGAAGACCAAAAAGCCCTCTATTATCACCTGATCCGGGCCCGGCGCTTCGATGAGCGTTGTCGCCGCCTCTTCAAGCAGGGGCGCTTCCCAGGGACCTATTTCTCGGCGGTCGGCCAGGAGGCCGCGGCGGTCGGCGCCGCCTTTGGGCTCGGCCCTGATGATGTGATCGCCCCGTCCCATCGCGAACTCGGCGCCTATATCACCAAGGGCATGCCGCTCGCAGCCCTCATGCGCCAGCTTTTCGCCCGCGCCGATTCGCCCGACAAGGGCAAATCCCATCCCTGCCACTTCGGCTACCCGGAGATCAACCTCCTCACCCCCGCCTCAACCATGACGGCACAGGTCGTGGTCGGCACCGGCATGGCGCTCGCCCTGCGGATGCAGAAGAAACCAAACGTGGTCCTCGCGTTCATCGGCGAGGGCGGCACTTCGCGCGGCGCCTTCCACGAGGCGCTCAATTTCGCCGGTATCCACGATCTCCCGATCATCTATGTCTGCCTCAACAATCTCTGGGCCGAGTCGGTCCCCGCGTATCGGCAGAGCCGCATCACGAAGTTCTCCGATCGCGCCAAAGCCTACGGTTTCGCGGGGTTCACCATCGACGGCAACGACCTCCTGACGGTCTATCAGACGGTACGGGAGGCGATTGAGCGGGCCCGGGCGGGCAGCGGCCCGACGTTGATCGAATGCCTGACCTACCGTTGGTACGGTCACTCCGAAATCGACCCGGCCAACTACCGTAGTGCCGACGAACTCGAATCATGGAAGAAGCGCGACCCGGTCGCGCTGTACGAGCGTCATCTCGACGAAACCGGGATCATGTCCCAGGCCGAGCGGGAGAAAATCATCACCCAAGTCGACGCCGAAATCGAGGAGGCGATCACTCTCGCCGAAGCCTCGCCGCATCCCGAGGCCAAGGAGGCGCTCGACGACGTTTACTCATTCTCCCCCGCAGCGAATTTCCCCGCCCGCGCGCAGCCAACGCCGCCGGGAGGGCTGACATGAAAAACGTCACCTTCCTCGAAGCGATCACCGAGGCGATGGCCGAGGAAATGCGCCGCGACCAACGGGTCTTCGTGATGGGCGAGGACGTCGGCGCCTACGGCGGCGTCTTCAAGGCGACCAAGGGACTCCACGACGAATTCGGCGGCGAACGTGTGATCGATACTCCGATCTCCGAAGAATTGATCGTCGGCGCCGGGGTCGGGGCGGCGGCGATGGGGATGCGCCCGATCTCCGAGATCCAGTTCTCCGATTTCGCCTCCTGCGGATTTGACCCGATCGTGGAGCAGGCGGCCAGACTGCGTTACCGCTCGGGCGGCGGCTGGACCTGCCCGATGGTGATCCGCATCTGCTGCGGCGGGGAGATCGGCGGCGGGCTCTACCACTCGCAGACGAACGAGAACTGGTTTTTCGGCACACCCGGTCTGGTGGTGTTGGCCCCATCGACCCCGTATGACGCCAAGGGCCTCCTAAAATCGGCGATCCGCGGCGACGATCCGGTCATCTTCCTCGAACACAAGAAGCTCTACCGCTGGGTCCGCGCCGATATCCCGGAAGATGATTTCACCGTCCCGATGGGACGCGCCGATATCAAACGTCCGGGAACGACACTGACGATCATCGCCTACCAGCTCATGCTGCATCGCGTGCTGGAGGCAGCCGATATTCTGGCTAAGAGCGGGATCGACGCCGAAGTGGTCGATCTGCGGTCCTTGCGGCCCTGGGATAAGGAGACCGTGCTCGATTCGGTCCGCAAAACCGGCAAAGCCCTGATTGTCCACGAATCGCCGCTGACCGGCGGCGTCGGGGGTGAAATCGCCGCCGTGATTACCGAAGAGGCATTTGAGTATCTTGATGCTCCGGTGCAACGGCTGACCGGCCCCGATGTGCCGCCGATCCCCTTTGCGCCGGCGATGGAAGAGTTCTATATGCCCGATACGCGGAAAATCGTCGCCAAGGCACGGACTTTGGCTGCGTACTAACACCTGTAAGTCGAATGAACGCTGATTGAGACCCGGATAACAGATTCGCGCGAGGATTGATTTATGCCGTTTCCGATTGTCGTACCGCAGATGGGTGAGAGCGTGGTCGAAGGAACCGTCGGCCGCTGGCTGAAATCGGAGGGCGACCCGATTCAGAAGGATGAAACGGTCGTCGAGATCATGACCGACAAGGTCAATGTCGAACTCCCGGCGATCGACGGCGGCACCCTGGGGAAGATCCTGGTGCCCGAGGGAACGGTCGTTTCGGTCGGGACCGAAATCGGCATCATCCTCGGCCCCGGCGAATCGCTCCCGTCCGGGCCGGTGACCGCCAAACCGGCGGTCGCAGCCGCGGCGTCGGAGTCGAGCGATGACGAACCCGACTACTCCATGCCGCCCGCCACAACCGCGGTCGCCGAAGCTCCGCCGGCACCTGCCCCGGAATCGGATCGGCGCAAGAAATCCTCACCGGTCGTGCGGCGGCTTCTGCGCGAGCATAATCTGACACTCGAACAGATTCCCGCCACCGGCGCCGGAGGACGGGTCACCAAAGAAGACGTGCTCGGCTATGTCCGGACTCACAAGCCCGCGACCGCCCCCGGCGCGGGTGTCGCCGCGCCGACCACACCGGCACCACTACCCCCGTCACCTGCGTATGAGAGCGCCCCGATCAGAGGCGAGGAAACGGTCGAAACGCAACCGCTGGCCGGTGTCCGCCGTCTCATCGCCGAACACATGGTCAAGAGCAAGCATACCTCGCCCCACGTGATGACGATGGACGAAGTCGACCTGACCGATCTGGTGCGAGTACGCGACGCGCGCAAGGAACAGTGGCGGCAACACGCCGGCGTGAATGTGACCTACCTGCCGTTCTTCATCAAAGCCGTCGTGGCGGCGCTGAAAGAATTCCCGGCGGTCAACGCTTCGATCGACGATCAGACGATCACCTACCGGAAGTACTACCACATCGGCCTGGCGGTCGCGCGTGACGATGGTCTGATCGTCCCGGTCGTCCGTTTCGCCGACCAGAAGTCGATCATTCAGATCGCCCGCGAAGCGGCCGATCTCGGCGACCGTGCCCGTCGCGGCAAACTCCAGCCCGGCGAAGCATCGGGATCGACCTTCTCGATCACCAACGCCGGCATGTTCGGCGCGATCGCCTCGACACCGGTCATCAACCAGCCCGAAGTCGCGATCATGGGGATGCACGCGATCAAGAAACGTCCGGTCGTGCGAGACAACGAGATCGTGATCCGCGACATGATGAACCTGACCGTGTCGTTCGATCATCGCCTGATCGACGGGCATATCGCGGTCCAGTTTCTGCGACGCGTCTGCGAACGGCTCGAAGATCCCTATGAACTGATGATGACGCTGGGCTGATGCCCGCGCAACCGACCGAATCAAACCCGGGGGGCGCGACGCGTCCCCTTTCGTTGACGCGAGAGCGACCAACCGATGCCCGCCAAGCAGCCGACCGATACCGACCGGAGCCCGTCGCCCTCGTTTGCCCCAACGATCATCGACTGGGGAACGCTCCCGTATCGCGAGGCGCACCAGCGGCAGTTGGCCGCGCTCGAGGATCGTATCATCGGACGTATCGGCGACACGGTCTTTCTCGTCGAACACCCGCATGTCTACACCTATGGCCGCGGCGCGGACTTATCCCGTTTCACGCCGCCGACCCCGGTCGATTCGGACCAGCCGATTGAAACGGCCTTTGTCGAACGCGGCGGCGATGTCACCTACCACGGCCCGGGTCAGCTCGTCGCGTATCCGATTGTCGATGTGAAATCGCTCACCGGCGATCTGCACCAGTATCTCTACTGGCTCGAAGAGGTGATCATCCGCACGATCGCCCACTGGGGTATCGAGGGACGGCACCACCCCGAGCACACCGGGGTCTGGGTCGGCGACCGCAAGATCGCCTCGATCGGGGTGGCGGTACGCAAATGGATTGCGTACCACGGCCTCGCACTCAATGTCGCGACAGACTTGCGCTACTTCAACGCGATCGAACCCTGCGGCCTCCCGGCCGAGGTGATGACGTCGATGGTGGAAATTACAGGTGAGGCTATTGCGCTGTCAGAGGTAGCAGAGAAATTTTCGGCCGTGGTAAGGGAACGGTGATCGCGCCGTTGCACATGCCCTATTCCGGCGATGTACCGCGTAGCTTGTCCAGCTTCTCCCCGTGCTGACGGATCAGGGCCGCGCGGATGTCCTCCCCCGAACGCCCCTTCGCCAACTGCTCGTTAACCCACGAACAGATCCGTCGCGGCAGATTGCCCTGACAGGCGAGAAGCGTGTTGGTGCACGCCGGCTCCGGGCAAGAGAACCCCTCCAGGATCCAGGCATTTTCAACTGAGAGCGCCTCGGGATAGTGGATCGGCATCCCGTGATCCCCCTGGCCCGGTGCCGCGGGTGGAGGAAACCCGCCGATCAGGTATCCCGATATCCCCCCCGCACAAACACCGATGATAAACGCGAGGGCGAGATTAATCATCCGGGCGGTTCCGATATTCCCCATCACCGATCGCTCCTGATCATTACCGGCGTTCCCGGTTCGAGGGCATAATACAACGTCTGGGCGTCCTCAGGTGAGACGATCACGCGCAGGCTCGTGCCTGCCGCCGTCAGCGGGTTCAGAGAACTCAGCCATCCGCTCAGGCGTTCACGAAACGTCGGTTTCCGGACACTGCCGCGCGGCGTCACCACCTGCAGACAGAATCCGTCCGATAGCGCGATCGTGAAGCGGTCGGGAAGCATGCGTTGAATCAGCGACGGGTCGGCGTGCGTGATCTCGGCGACAACCCCCACTTCCCTGCGTGGTACGGCGGGCATGCCGGACCAGAGACGTCTCGCCGTCACGAGGCGCCATTCCTTGTCTTCATCCTGCCATGCGGTGGCAAAGCGCGTCACACCGGCTGAGTCCGCTGCCTGCCAGGAGCAATCGACGAGAGGATACGGTCCATACGCGATGCCGATCGTCGCATCCTTCAGATCGACAACGGCATGATAGATCGTGTCCCGGATAAAGCGCTGCGGGATTGCGTCGGCCGCGTGTGCGACGACTACAGGCCCACTCACCAAGACGGAGCCGATCAAAACCGGCCAGAGCGCCTTGCGCCAGCAGTCGTTGTATCCGCACATCCGCATCAGAATATGATGACGGGCGTCCCGGTCCGGACCTGCGAGTAGAGCAGTTCAAGATCCGCGTCGCCGAGACGGACGCAACCATGCGTCACCGCGACTCCCAGTAACCGGGCATAGAGCGTTCCGTGAATGAAGTATCCATCTCCGAAACCGATGGCGTAGTCCCCCATCGCATTGGGATCGAGCCGGTCCCTCGCCTCTTCGGGAATTGGGTCTCCCTCCTCGATGAAGGCCCAGTCGGGACGCCGCCACCACGGATCGCGCAGCTTCTCGTCGACGGTGAAAATCCCTTTCGGAGTCTCAAACCGCCAGTGTCGCCCGGTCAGAGAATCGCTCAGTTCCGCGCCGCTGCCGGTGGAACACAGAGCAGTATGCAGAACCCGGTCGGCCGTCCGCCAGTATAGACGATTGGTGTGCGTGTCGATGACAACGTACCTGGCAGTAGATTTGTGGCCGATCCACCGGTCCTTCTCCGCATCCCGAGCGCCGCCGGTCTCCTGCCCCAGTTTGCGCTTCGCCTCCGCCGCCAGCGAATACAACGTATAAGGCGGGGCCGGCAGCAGCGGGGTCCGCCGTACCGCCCCAACCATCAGGACAAAGAGCGTCAGCAGTGTTATCGCGACCGCGAGTCGAAACCGCTTGTCCACGGTAATCGGTCCCCCAAATGCCGCACAATCGTGACGCGGTCGCCCACCCGCATCGCCGCCATCAGACAGTCCATATCCTGGTTCGACAGCGCCACACAACCATCAGTCCAGTCTTCCCCGCGCCCCCCCTCACCGTGAATCTCGATATTCCCGCCAATCGCCGCCCCCGATGACACCAGCCCCGACCGCTGATTGTGTTCGAAGCGCGTGCGATCGTGGGCGTTCGGATAATCCAGGGCCAATGCCTTGTAGTATCGACTTCCTCTCTCGCGCGAGCGTGTGACGCGGTAGATTCCCTCCGGCGTGGCCCCGTCGCCCGCGCGGGTCTTCTGCCGCCAGGAGGCAAATCCCAGGTCCACCGGGTACTCCCCCGCCACCCGCCCGTCCCGAAAAAGGTAAGCGCGGCGTTCCGTCTTGATCACAACCAGAGCCACCGAATCGGTTGTATCGGTCCATTCAACGGTCTCTGCTACCATGCGCTTCCAGTTGGCCAACGCATGGCTGTCCGTCGGTTCACCGGCTGACGTACCCGCGAGCTGCGCAACTGCCCGCGCGGCCCGGGCAACCGCGAGCTCGGCCTCCCAAATCGTCGCTCTCTCACGAATCTCCCCTGCTGCTGCCACCAGGAGCCCTGCCTCAGTCAAGGCGCGGCGCGCCGGGATGCGCGCAAGGTGACGCTTGTGACCGTCCTGAAACAGTTCAAGATCCCGTCGTAATCCGTCAATCTCGCGGCTAAGCAGTTCCTCGCGCCGTTGCCGCTCGGCGACTGCCGCCGCTTTAGCATCCCGCGCCTCGGCATAAGCACACGCCAGCAGTGATTCCGCCGCTGCATACGAAAAAGCCGGATACCAATGCTCATTCTCCCGCGCAATGGAGGCCACCGCGGCATCATAGCACTCCGAGGCACGGATCCAGAGTTCGGGTGCCAGACGCTCGGCACCTTCCTGACGGGCCTCCTTCAAAGCCTCCCAAGCACTGCGAGAGTTCTCCGATGGCATACGCGCACACCCGGACACGAAGACCAAAAGGGCGACGACAGCACTGATTCCGAATCTGGTTTTCGCGATCACCATGGTCTATTTCGTACCTGACGGCATGCCGGCCGTAAGCCTCACCACGGGCCCCCCGAGCATGCCAATGGCCCCGGATGCACTGCGACCGAGGCCATTGGAAGCTCCGCTAAAGAACGACCGTCGTCAACGGCCTTTGCTCTTCTTGGCTTTGGCTGCCTCGATGGCTGTCCCGATCTCCGAGCAGCGATCGAGTATGCTTCTCGCCTTGGCCTTGGCGGTCTCGAAATCGAAACGCGCAAGATCGGCCTGCGCCTCTGCGAACAGACTTCGCAAGGCCAGAACATCCTGCTTCATGAGTTCGACTTCCGATCGGGATCCCTTGGCGACCGGCGCCGTCGCCACCGCCTGCTCCGTAATGGGCAGCGCGGACTCAACCTCC
>DATKYL010000114.1:0-9051 GCA_035528515.1 Acidobacteriota bacterium
CGTCATCGTGCCGCAATCGGACTGGGAGCAGCTTCCCGGTGTCGATGCTGGGTATCTGATCGGCCCGGATTCCTTGCAGGTCCTGACACAACCAGTGCCGGCCGCGGGTGAGCCGACCACCCGGTCAGGGAGTGGGCTTCGCTGGACATTACGAAGTGGATACGAGGCCGACTTGGTTGCGCCGACGGGCGGTGAGGCATACACCATCGGTCGTCTTCAATACGGCGACAATGTGCGCGGTGTCGTCGACTGGGAGCACGACGGCGACGGCGCTGAATGCCGCCGCCGGACGCTCATCTATGACGGGCACGGTCTGGCGCTGCAACTCGGCACCGTGGAACCACGCTGGGGACGCGGGCTGGTGGTCGGACGCCGCTCGCGCTTCATTGGCGCCACCAGTGCCCGCCGCCCCGACGGTACATTCCTCCAGCCGACCCGCAGCCGCTTCAACGGTCTGTGGCTGTCGTCCGATGAGAAGCGCACTGTATCCGGGAATATCGTCATATCCGATATCCGTTCCGATCAGTTCACCGACCGTGTCGCCGCGGCGCAGCTGCGCGTCACTCGTTGCTGGTGGCGGGCGGGTGTCACGGCGCTGACGGGGATCATCGAACGCCGCGATTCGCTCGGCGCATTCACGCGGCAGATTCTCGGCGGTCATGTCCGCCTCGGCGACACGAAACGGGCGCTGCTGGCGGAGATCGCAGTCGATAACGGCGGCGCGACCGCTAAAGCGGTCGAACTCCTCTGGCCGTTTGCCCGCGGACGATTCCATGCACGCGCGTGGTCGTACGGCGCGCGCTTCATCAACCCCTGGGGCGGCGGGCCGGCGCACTCCGACCGAGAGAGCGTCTTTCTCGACAGTATCAACGAAGCCTACTCCACCCGCACAACTGGCGAACGCGGTTTCGCGTTGACAACGCGTCTCGATGCCTCCGAATCGGTCTCCCTGCGCTGGGATTGGATGACCCACAAAGAGGCGCCCGACGCGCCCCTGATTCATCACTGGACCGTGCGCAGCCGTGTGCAGTGGCGCCGGTTGCGCGTGACACCGTTCGCGCGCGGCAAGAGTGTCGAGGGTGGCAATGATCTGTATTCGGTCGGCTCCTACGCCACCCTGGGGGATGTCGAGAACCGGATCGAGGCGCGTTTCGAAGTCGGACGGCATCGCACACATGCCGAGCGGTTTATCCGCGCCGGTGTTGGTCTGCGGCGTCGCCTGAATGGACACCTCCGTCTCGCCCCAACCATCCGCTGGGTCGACCCGAACCTAAGTCAGCCGAGGGACGGATACTGGTACATCTATTTCGCCGAAACCGTGATCCCCGGACCGTTCGGCCGCTTCGAAGCGGTCCTGGTCTGGCAGCGATATGAGGACCGTGCGCGGGGGGATCGGGTCGAGTTGCGGCTGCGGTCGCTAATTAGACCATGATGATCCACAACGACTTCTCTCTTGCGCCGAGTAGACAATCTGATATCTTGACTCACGTAGTGTAGTTTGATCCGGCACCTGGCTGTCGCTACCGAAAGGGAGAGACCCACATGAGGAGCTGGAAGCCCTATCTGTGTGCAGGCGCGTATGGCCTGCTGCTCTCTCTGGTCATTGCGGTGACCGTCCCCTCCGCAGGAGCTTCGGACAACGTATACGAGTTTCGCTTCAATCCACCGGACGGCACCGAATTCGAGCGCAAGGTGGAGACGAAGGTCACGGAATGGCAGATCTTCAACGCCGACGCCGTCGCGAGGGTCGACCACGTGATCACCCGTGCGGGATGGATTTATCGGATAACCCGTTTCCCGAAGACCCAGACGTGGGACCAGATGCTGCACGCAGGCATGGTCTTTTATGATGAGGATAGCAATAGCATCTTCGCCCTTCCGCCGGGGAAGAGAGAATGGAAGAATCGCCGCCGTGCGTTGGTGACGATCGCCGTGACAGACGATGGATACACTGCGATCCATGTTCCTACATTGGCTGAAATTCCTGAAGCCTCTCTGATTCGTGCGGCGGCGGTCGAGAAGGCGGTCAGCGCGGATACGATCACCTACAATCTCGATCGTGACGGCCGGATCAGGGGGATCCATCGTTGTGCACCTCAAGGCTCTGAAGACAGTTCGACCGCGCCGCTCTGCGATCCGGAAACGATTCACACGGAGTTGGTGTCCGCGTGGGACCGGTGGTGCGGCCGCTGGCTCGGTCGTCAGGTTTCCGTCGGCGATATGTTCGCGGGAGTTGATTCCGTCATCGTTGTACTCCCTGAGGTTTGTACCGTAACCGTCTTCTGTGTGGCGCAGATCGAGGAGGTCAAACGCTGCGGGAAGAGCGACTGTCTGCAGATTTTCCACGCCTACGATACGGATGCGAATCAGCTTGAAGAGATAATGGGGGCCTCGTTCTGGGACATCTATGACGGAGACTACATGCCGGAAAAGCCGCGTCGCCGGGTCGTGATCTTCGGACGCGACGAAGTTCGCATCGACCCAACCACCATGCTCGTGTACGCGGAGAACTCGATGCGCCAGCTCAAGTTCCTTAAGCCGTATCAGGCGCCGCTGGGACTTTTCGAGGACAAGCTGATTCACGTCGTCGATGAGAGGACGAAGATCGAGTACAAGTACAGGTGGTGACGGCTGCGGAAACGGGTGATCGGTCAAAGAGGTGTGCGGGCGGGTCTCAGCCACCCACCCCCGCGGGAGGGGAGATATGAAACTGCGAGAAGATCGTCGTCGCCACGGGGCCTGTCTCACGTGGGTTTTGCTGCTGATGGTGTCGCCTCTCTTGTCTGTCGCCGGGATTGCCGACGCCGCATACGAATTCCGCTTCAATCCGCCCGACGGCACCACCTGCAAGCGCAAGGCGGAGACGAAGGTCACCGAGTGGCAGGTTTTCAATGCCGAGCGTATTTCACTCTCGGACGGACGAAGGGTTGACTATGGGGCATATAGCTGGAGGAGAACCGTTGGATGGCAGACTGAAAGTTTCGCCCACCTCGCGCGCACTCCCGACCGGGATAAGCGGGATCACATGACGAACATCAGGTGGCATTACCGGAGCGAGATTGGCGAGATCTTCTATGTGGAGCCGCCGGGTAAGCGTGAGTGGAAGAACAAGCACCGTTGCATCCTGACTATCCGTTCCTCAGACACAGCCATTACGATCACCAGCACTCCGTACGAAGTCGAGATGCAAGAGGTATCGCGCCATCTCCCGGCCGCGGTCGAGCAGGCGACTAAATGGGATCAGATCACGCTCACCTCTGACACCCTCGGCCGTTTACTTTCGCTGGAACGAGCCGATGCCACGCCCCCTGATCCCGATAAGCCGTTGCCGTCCGACGTCCCCGGGCCGTTTGCGGACGTCGGCGACGCCGAGATCCATGATGAGTTGTGTGCGGCCTGGGGACGGCGATGCGGACAATGGGTCGGACGCTCTGCCGCCGTCGGTGATATGTTCTGCAGGATCGACACCATCATCGTCGCGGGCACGGAGGTATGCAGTCTGCGAACCTACTGCCTTGCGAAGATCGAAGACATCAAGCGGAAGGATGGCAAGGATTGCCTTCGCGTCGTCACGGCCTATGATACCGACCCTGCCGCCCTTGATTCTGTTATGGGCGTATCGTTCTGGGACGTGTACGAGGGAGATGCCGGGCCCGAGGTTCTGCGTGACGACATCATCGTCCTCGGTCATGACGAGGTCCTGGTCGACCCAGCGACGCTCCTGATCCACGAGGAGAAATCGATGCGGCGGCTGAGTTTCCTGAAAGACCACGAATTGCCTCGCCGATCGGGCGAGAAAACGCTGATTCACATTGTGGAAGAACAAGAAAAGATCGAATATACATATGAGAAGTGACGGCCACGGCGGCGCGTATAGCCAGGTCGGACATCCCACATGCGATTGATGCGATTCCATGCTCTCGGCGCCGTCTCGGCTCTGCTCATATGCCCGATTTCCGCCCCCGCCGCACAACTCATCCTCAACGAAGCTCTCGCCAACGAACCGGGGGGTTCGACCGCCGCCGAATGGGTCGAGGTGGTCAACTGGCCGGATACCGGGACGGGCACCATTTCGTTGGCGGGTTACCGCTTTGCCGACGGCAATGATACGACCGTCTTCTCCGAATCCATTGTGATCGAGCCCGGCGGGTTCGTGGTTATCGCGCGGCGCCCGACCGGAGCCAACAGCTTCGAGTCGGTCTGGGGAGACGGGTCCGGCGTGTGGGGTGATGCCGAATCAGAGACGTACCCCGTCGTCGAAGCGAGAATGAGTCTCCGCAACAGCAGCGATACCGTTGCGCTCGTCTCCCCGCTGGGGACATCGTCGGCGATCTTCTGGACAAGTGACGCGGGCGACGGCACGTCGGTTGAACGTATCCATCCCGATCGCGACGACACTCCCGACAACTTTGCGGTTGCGACCGATCCCTCGGGATCGACGCCGGGACGCCCAAACTCGGTTTTCCCCGCGCGCGGTGACCTGAAACTCGATTCGGTGTGGATCGCCACCGACGATCCGGCGTGCGGGACGCCGCTGGAAATCCGGGCGACGATCACAAACGTCGGTTTCGGGCCGGTTGCCGATCACCTGGTCCGGCTCTATCGTGATCTCGATTTCACTGCCCCGGGGTCGTCCCTGGAACTGCTCATCGGCTGGTGGATTCAGTCATTGGACGAGGGAGAGTCGGTCTCGTTCAGTTACGTCTGGACCAGTCCGCCCGGATGGCAGCAGTTGATGGCCCGCATCGACGCCGACGGGGATGACACCAACAACGAGGGACGCACGACCGCGCTGGTGCGTCACACGCAGCCGCTGGTCATCATCTCCGAATTTCTCGCGAATCCGTCCGACGGGCCCGGAGAATGGGTCGAGATCTCCAACCGGGCCGATTTCGCCGTCGATATGAAAGGGGTGAAAATCGGCGACGCGGATGGTGCGGCGGTCATCTCCCCATTTGCCGGCAGCATTCCGCCCGAGGGTTTCTGGGTTCTGGCCCAGGATGAGAACCTCTTTCAGGAACACTATCCGGATTTCGACGGGATGTTGTTCGCAGTCACGGGGTGGCGTGAGCTGAACAACTCCGGAGATTGCATTCGTCTGATCGGCGCCGCCGGCGAAATTATCGATTCTGTTCCGTTTGTCAATGTATACGACAACAACCGTTCGGTCGAACGGACGACACTCTCGGCCTCGTTCGCCGCATCCGGCGATTGGGCGGCGTCGGTCGATTCCTCCGGTGCGACGCCTGGCCGACCCAATTCGGTCGATCGCACCCTGGCCGGACGCCTGACCATGAACGCTACGCCGAACCCGTTCTATCTGTCCTCGGGCGGCACGATGAAAATCAGCCTCCGGCTCGAGATCGGCGAGTCGCTGACCATGAAGGTGTTCGATCGGGCGGGCCACCCGGTGTGCACGCTGGTGGACGATCAGCCGGCGGCGACCGGTGTCGTCGAATGGAACGGCACAACCGACGACGGCCAAGCGGTGAGACCCGGCCCCTATATATTGTGGGTGAAATCGGAACCGTCGGGGCGCGAAATGAAGATGCTGATCGGCGTCGCTCCGTGATTGGAGCGCGATACGACGGCGAGCGTTGCCGAGCCGTATGCGCAGGAAGGCAACCCGAGACCTCTCCTTGAGACGATTATCCCACATCGCGATCGGCCTGGCTGCGGCAATTGTCATCAATGGTAACGCCGCGAACCGGTGTGCCGCGCAGACCGATGTCGGTGCCGCCGTCCTGACCGGTATCGGCGGCGCCTACGGTGCGCTCGTATCGGAACCGTTGACGATCTGGTACAATCCCGCTCTGACCGCGCTGGACGACACACGGGGAGGCGTCAGCCTCTCGTACCGTCATCTATTCGAAATGTCTGATCTGGAAGAGATCACGGTCGGTGTGGTGAGGCATTTTCGGCGCCCGGTAACCGTTGGCCTCGGTGTCACGCACCTGGGCGAAGCGTCTGTCTATGAGGAGTTCGTCGGACTGACGACGATTGCCGTACGTCCGCATACGAGTGCATCCCTCGGCGCCGGTCTGCGCTACCGCCGTACCGAGTTCGGCGACGGCGCGGCCGCCTACGCCGGTGCCACCCTCGATCTCGGTGGGGCGTGGCGCGCCGACACGAACTGGATCGCGGCCGTCGCGGTCCGTGAGATCACTCTGGATGATCTCTACCGGGTCGGCGATCCGCCGACCGTATACGATATCTCCCTCGCTTGGATGCTCCCGCCCGATCTGACCGTCGCGGGACGCTGGTCGAAGGAGTCGGGCGGCGAAAGCCGTTTCGGCGTCGGGCAGCTCCTCCGTATTAACGACCAGGCGACGTTCCTGTCGGGCCTGCGCTTCGATCCGATCCGCTATGCCCTCGGCGCACGACTGACGCGTCAGACGTTGCGCATCGACTACTGTTACGAGAGCCATCCCGATCTGGGCGGTACGCACGCGGTGGGCATGAGCTGGTGGTGGTGATACGGGCACTCCCTTGATGACAACGAAATCAATCCCTCACGTCACGCCGGATTGTGTATGTTTGGTAGTGGTTGGGAGACAGCGCCGTTCGAGACGTCGATGACACAGGTACCGGGACAGACGCTGGATCAGCGTGAAGAGGCGCAACTGGTGCCGTACGCCGCCCGCAGCGGAGCATCGCTCGGACGCCGGTACCCCGTAGAGCCGCATCCCTACCGGACCGCGTTCCAGCGCGACCGTGAGCGTATCATTCACTCCGCCGCGTTCCGTCGGCTCGAGTACAAGACGCAAGTCTTCGTCAACCACGAGGGCGACAACTACCGCACCCGTTTGACGCACACGATCGAGGTGGCGCAGATCGCCCGTTCGATCGCGCGGGCGATTTCGTTGAATGAAGATCTGGCCGAGGCGGTCGCGCTCGCGCACGACCTCGGACACACCCCCTTCGGCCACGCCGGCGAGGATGCCCTTAACAAGATGATGGCCGCCGACGGTGGGTTTTCGCACAACCGCCAGTCGTTGCGCGTGGTCGATGTTCTCGAAGAACGCTATCCCGGTTTCCAGGGACTGAATCTCAGCTTCGAGGTGCGGGAGGGGATCGTCAAGCACGAAACGGTCTACGACAAGCCCGACGCCCGCGACTTTCATCCCGAATGGAAACCGACCCTCGAAGCGCAGCTCGTCAACTGCGCCGATGAAATCGCCTACAATTCGCATGACCTCGACGACGGGCTGCGAGGTCACATTTTCGGTTGGGATGACCTGAAGGGGATTCCGATTTGGGATGAACTCGACGCCCTTTCGCGACGGGCGTATCCGGACATCAATTCCCACCTGCGCCGCCACCACATCGTGCGGCTGTTGATCGACCGGCAGGTGACCGACCTGGTGCATCACTCCTCAGAACGCATAGCCGCGCTCGGCATTCATACGCTGGAAGACGTGCGTACCGCAACCGAATTGCCGATGACATTCTCGCCGGCTTTCCTCGAACGGCTCCGCGGGCTCAAGGGTTTCCTTTTCGAGAGAATGTACCGCCACTACCGAATGGTGCGGATGGCGCAGAAAGCCGACCGCATTGTTACCAGTCTCTTCCACGAGTACGCCCGGGAGCCAAGTCAGCTCTCGCCGAAGTTCCGCCGCCGCCTCGAAGGCAACGGTGGGTCGGGTAATCCCGCCGCCGTCCGGCAGGTCGTCTGCGACTACGTCGCCGGCATGACCGACCGCTACGCGATGCTCGAATACCGCAAGCTGTTCGATCCGTTTGAGAAGGTGTAGCCAGTGGCAATGCTCTCAGTTTCGATCACCGCCCTGACTGAATGGGTCGCGCGGCTCGCGTGTCGCCGTGGGAGAGCCGCAATCGGAGATGATGCCTCGTGGGTGATATCATCGATCCTCAGTGGCACATTCCTTCTCACCGGTTTCTACACCTGGCAGAGGGGCCTGTTGGAAGGCCCACAGCACCGCCCCAGACATACGGGTAGGAATGTCTATGTTGCTGACACTGAATCACTTGGAGTGGCGTTGATGAACTGGGCATCCCCATCGGGCCGCTTCATCACATAGCCCCAGTGTCGTGGGGCACCCGGCCAACGGAGAATTGGATGGATTAGCCCATGAATTGGGGGGCGGCAGGTAAATCAACCCGTTCAGGGTCTTGAAATGGGAAGGGGACATGGCAGGCCAATTCGATGATCGGCATATCCAAGCCACTGTTTCGAAGCTTCTGAGCGAGGCGGCCAGACAGCTTGCCCAGTACCTTGAGAAGGTGCTGCCATCCCTCTTTGATGACTGGTGGAAGCAAGCCGTTCTCAATGGCCTTTCGTTCCAGCAGCGGCGGCGCATCGAACAACACAACATCGGCTCCCTCGCAGCATTGGACCTTGCCGCGCTGCTTCGCGTGCTCGATCAGAACTGGTACCAGATCTCGACCAAGCTAAGCCTAACATCGGAAGCGCGCCATTTCGTCAAGGAAATGCAGACGGTCCGCAACCGGTGGGCGCACGCAACCATGGAAGGGTTTCCAGTCGAAGACGTATACCGCGATCTGGACACACTGCAACGCTTTTCTGCGGTCATCGGAGCTGATGACATCCTGCTTCAGGAAGTGCGAGCCGCTAAGACGGCTCTCCTTGCCAAAGAAATGCGATCCTCCGGCCAAGGTGAAGCGATCGATCCCTTGCCGTCCCAGGATACTAAGCAGCATGGTGCTGAGTTTGAACCGGGGCAGATCGTCTACGTCAAGTCAAACCCAACCATCCGAGGCGCGGTGATTTCTGTTTTGCAGGGCAAGCCGGAGAATCGCTTCAAGGTCTTTGTGGCTGGCGAGACGCAGACATACTATGCATCCCAGTTGCAGGCCGAAGATCTTCGGGATGACGGTGCCGAGTCTTTGCCCTGTGAGCAGTTTCACTCCTACCTTTCCGCCCTGCAGATCAGGTATCCCGGGCTGTCCACGCTCTACTCACTCAATGCCGCTCGTGTTGATTTCATCCCTTATCAGTTCAGACCTGTGCTGAGATTTATCAGATCGGACCGCCCGCGATTACTGATCGCCGACGGTGTGGGCGTGGGC
>DATKYL010000115.1:0-2183 GCA_035528515.1 Acidobacteriota bacterium
CTCATGTGTCCCGCCGCCGGCGAGGGTCACTGGTCCGAGCGGCCGATTGTCGCCGTCGATACCGTCGGTTCCCGTGAAGGGGACACCGTGATCTGGATCTCGGCCCGCGAGGCCACTCTCGCCCTGACCGGCAAACTGATCCCGACCGACGCCGCCATCGTCGGGATCGTGGACCACATTATGGCATCCTGAGCGACGCCCGCCATGCTCATCGCCCGCGTTACCAGCCATATCGTCTCCACCGCCAAGACACCCTCCTACGAGGGCCATAAGATCCTCCAGGTCGTCCCAGAGGGCCTGGACGGCCACCCAGTGGCGGGAGCCGCGCCGGTGGTGGCCTTCGACCTCGTCGACGCCGGGATCGGCGACCGGGTCCTGATCTGCCAGGAGGGACGCTGGGCCCGGGAGGCGGTCGGGGATATGAACGCCCCCGTCCGCTCCATGATCGTTGCGGTAATTGACCGCGTGGAGATCAGCCCCGAAACGCCGCCTCCGCCCACACCGTCAGCCTGACGGCGACACCGACCTCGCTTCGCGACCGAACCCCCTCTCACGATCGATTGAGACCCCCCCGACTGTGGGATTCCCCCCACTTTTCTTGATTTGATCCCGGAATACTGGGGGGCGCCCTATTCTCCCCGCGCAGCCCAAGATCACGATAACCGATTGCTATTGAGTGGCTTGCCTGTCGTCTCCTGTGCCGAGCCCGACCGGCAAGCCCATTGCAGTTGCGAGCGGCGAGAGTCAAAAGAGCGGCTCAACAACCGATAAGAAACCTCGGAGGTACGGCCCGGTCCGTTGCCCTCCGGGGGTTGACCCGGAAGGAGCACCGGCGTGGACAAGAAGAGAAAATCCGGTTCAAGGGTTCCCGAGAAGACCTTCTGGCATCTGTATAGCCTCCAAACCCTTAACTCGGAAAAGCTCATCAGGGTCGTGAACAAGATCCTGCGCCAGGAATACAACCTGATCAAGTAACCGTACCGGCAGCATCCGGGGCCACAGGGCGCAGACGGACCAGGGAGGGGTCCACGGTGGTTCCGTTTTTGAGGGGGGAGGGTAGGCCGACTGATCCTGCTCGCTGATCCGTGCCATCTCGCACGCTTGCTTCTGCCTGACTTTTTGAGGCCTGCCCAGCGTTCTTTTTCTTGACAAGACAACCACTTGCCGGTAACAATGGCGCGACTTTCGGCCGGGACGGAGCCCGGCTTGTGCGCGGCTGAAGGGATATCGGATGTCAAAGGGACGCTTCAACATCATGGTTATCCCACCCTCGACGGGTAGGGTGAAGCAGTACTCGCTGCCACAATGGGTGGGGTCGGTTGCGATCACCGTCGGGGCCGTCTTCCTCACGATCCTGCTTGTCGCCGTGGGGTTGGCTGTCTACGGTCTGTCCAACGCCCACAAGTACTCCGATCAGTGCGCGGAAGGCGAGGCGTTGCGTGCATCGTTGTCGGAGATGGAAGCCGACGTCACCAAGCTCCGGCAGCGTCTCGCCGACCTCGAGGAGATGGAGAAGTCGGTGCGCATGGTTTTCGGTTTTCCGGAGATCGATCCGTCCGAGCGTGAATTGGGTATCGGTGGCGGACTTCCCATCGCCGAAGGGCCCCGTCAGGCGACCCTCGTTCTGGAAACCGAAATCGACCGACTCCTGCGACGCTGTGCCTATGAGCGGGAGAACTACGGCGAGGTTCTCAACGGATTGGTCGATCGTAAAGACCAGTTCGATCACACGCCGTCGCTTTTCCCCTCAGACGGATACCTGTCGCGCGGCTTCGGTATGAAGCCGAACCCCTTCACCGGTCGTGAACGTATGCACCGCGGCATCGATCTGGCAGGCCGGATCGGGATGCCGGTTTATGCGACGGCGGACGGACGGGTGTCGGCCCGCAAGACCCAGCGAGAACTGGGCCGCATGCTCGTGGTCGATCACGGGTACGGTCTCGAGACCTATTACGGCCACCTCTCCAAGTATGCCGTCGCGGTCAACGATCGGGTGAAGCGCGGAGACATTCTCGGCTACATGGGTAACAGCGGCAATTCGACCGGTCCGCATCTGCACTATGAAGTACACGTCAACGGGCGGGCGGTCAACCCGATGAATTATGTCTACGACAAGGCCCCGACGGAAAGCGAACCGCTGGCGGCGAAAGAGTAAGCCTCTCCGTACTTGATCCCCACGATTC
>DATKYL010000116.1:0-3532 GCA_035528515.1 Acidobacteriota bacterium
GAGAATCTCTCGGTCGTGTCCTCGACCAGGACGTTGCCGTAGGCGAAGACCGAACGGTTGTCACGCCGGTAGACGACACGATCGGCCAGTAACAGCCGTCCCGGCTGCCGGATACCGACGTTGCCGGTGAATTCGATCAGACCGTCGTCGGGAATCCAGACCGCCCGGTCGCTGGCCAGCCTCGTGTCTCCCTGCGTGAAGCCGACGTTCCCGTAGAGATGGTACTGGGTTGCACCGCTGGTGCGGATCAGTTCGGTGGAATCGGCGTGATCGAGCAGCAGCGATTCGACGGTGCGCTGTGCCCCGGCGGGTGACGACCAGAGACACAGCATGGCGGGCAGGGCGCACCACACCACGAGTCGCCACGACTGTATCCGATTCTGATTTCGGAGCATTGCCCCCGTGCCGCCCCCTATGTACTCCTCATACGTCTGAAAGCGCCTGTTCGACGTCGGCGATCAAATCGTCGAGCGATTCAATCCCGACCGAGATCCGCACCGTGCCGCGGGTGATACCGGCAGTTTGAAGCTCGTCTTCGCCGGCGCGCGCGTGGGAGGTCAGAACCGGCAGCGATGCGAGCGATTCGACCCCGCCGAGTGAAGCGGCGTTGACGATCACCTGGAGACGATCGACAAAGTGGGCGGCGGCGTCATATCCGCCCTTAAGATCGACCGCGAGCATACCGCCGAACCCGCGCATCTGGCGTGCCGCGAGCTGATGACCGGGATGATCGGGCAGGCCGGGATAATGTACGCGTGCGATCTCCGCGCGTTCCGAGAGCCACCGCGCCAGCCGCGCGGCATTGGCGTTGTGGCGTTCGACCCGCAACGCCAGAGTCTTGAGTCCCCGGTCAACGAGGAACGCTGCGTGCGGATCCATCACGCCGCCGACTGCCAGCCGGGCCTGGTAGACTGAATCGACGTCCGCACCCGCACCGGCGATGAGCACCCCGCCGATGACGTCAGCATGACCGCCGAGGTACTTGGTGGCCGAATGCATCACCCAGTCAACGCCCCAACTCAGCGGCTTCTGATTGATCGGGGTGGCGAAGGTATTGTCGACGGCGCTGAGCACATCGTGTTTCCGGCACAGCTCAGCCACCGCCGGACCGTCGACGATGCGCAGAGTGGGATTGGTCGGGGTCTCGAACCAGGCGGCCTTTGCTCCGGCAAGGGCGGCGGCGAGTCTGTCCAGATCGGTGAACGGGACGCGTTCGACCCTGATCCCGAGAGGCGACAAGTACCTGTCGAAGTAGAAAGCCGTCCCGCCGTACAGCTGGTCGGCCGCAATCAGGCGATCCCCGGGCCGGAGAAAGGCGTGGCACCAGGTGGCCGTGGCCGCCGAACCGGAGGCAAAGAGGAAGGCACGCGCTCCGCGTTCGAGCGCGGCCAGTTTCGCTTCGACCGCTTCGAGGGTCGGGTTGGTGTAGCGCGTGTAAATGTAAGTATCGGATTCACCGCGGGCGCGGGCAGCCGCGGCCGCAGTCGAGGCGAAACGGAACGTCGCCGACTGATAGATCGGGGGAACCACGGCACCCTTCGCGTCATCGATTCCGGGCATGACACAGAGTGTCTCATCGTGGAGTTTGTGGCGGCGTTCCGACATCGTTGACCCAGTTTGGATACTCAGTCGATCGTCTGTGGTTTCGTCAATTCCCGGTCTGTGCCGCCGAAACGGTGTTGGTCAGCGTGCCGAGTCCGTCAATCGTGATGTCGATCCGGTCGCCGGGCGCCACCGGCCCGACTCCCGCCGGGGTTCCGGTGACAATCAGATCACCGGGCAAGAGCGTCATCACGCGCGACATGAACGCGATCAGCTCCGGCACCGAAACGATCAGCCGGTCGAAGGTTGTCTCCTGACGGAGTGTCTGGTTCTGATGTGTGGTCAGGCGGGACATCGTTATGTCGAACTCGTCCTGGACCCACGGTCCCACCGGGCAGAAGGTGTCGAAGCCCTTGGCCCGTGTCCACTGCTTGTCCTTTTTCTGGAGATTGCGGGCGGTGACATCATTGACAATTGTCCACCCCGCGATTCCCGCTGCGGCGCCGTCGGGGTCGACATGGCGCAGCCGACAGCCGATAACAGCACCCAGCTCGCCCTCATAATCCACCCGGTCGACACCGGCAGGAATGACAATCGCGCCGCCCGGGGCGAGAAGCGCGGTGGGCGGTTTCATGAAGAGGACCGGTTCGGCGGGGATCGCATCGGCCGAGGCGCTCTCGGCCACGTGGGCGGCGTAGTTCAACCCCACCGCTACGATCTTCGACGGCTGGACCGGCGGCAGCCACTCCACTTCGGAGGTGGGGTGGGTGCGCTCCGTCGCGATGCCACCATCGTAGAAGGGACCGCTCCAACGACGGACCAATTCGCCCTCGTGCGCTCCCCAGTATTCGCCACCCTGCCATGTGAACCGGACAAAACGGTGCATTCTATTACTCTCCTGTCCTGACTGACTGTCCCGCAGTGATTAGCTCGCCGACGTGGGCGGCCACCGACTTACCCAAGGCGGCAAGGTGATAGCCGCCTTCGAGGACCGAAACGACTTTGTTGCTGCACATGTCACGGGCGAAGGCGCAGACGCGCTCAGTGGCCGACGCGAAACCTGCGGTCGTTACCTCCAGGTTCGCCAGCGGATCGTAGGCGTGCGCGTCAAACCCCGCCGACACGAAGACAATTTCCGGTGCGAATTGTCGGGCCGGTCCGTCCAGAACAGCATTGAGGGCCTCGAGAAACTCCGCGTCACCGGCACCGGCCGGCAGGGGCTTATTGACGGTGAATCCCTCGCCCGGTCCCCGGCCTGTTTCCCGCAGGCCACCGGTACCGGGATAGAACGGGTACTGGTGGAGCGAGGCGTACATCACGGAGGCGGAATCATAAAATATCGCCTGTGTGCCGTTGCCGTGGTGCACGTCCCAGTCGACAATCAGGATCTTCGCGTCTGGTTTGACGCTGAGGATGTGTGCCACGGCGACCGCCACATTATTGAACAGACAGAAACCCATCGCGGCGTCGGCCAGCGCGTGGTGGCCCGGCGGCCTGACCGCACAGAAGGCGTTGACGAGTTTGCCGTCCCAGACCTGACACGCCGCTGTGAGCACGCCGCCGGCCGCCAGGCGGGCGATCCGGGGGGAACCCTGCCCGATGAACGTGTCTGCGTCCCAGTGCTGCCCTTCGGCGGCATCGAGTTGCTGCATGTAGGCAGGCGAATGGACGCGGGTGATTTCGTTGTCGGGGGCGGCGTCAAACGCGACCGGCCGCATCTGTGTCAGGTGCCCGGCGGCGGAGAGCTGCTCGCAAATGGCCGCGAGCCGTTCGGGGCACTCGGGATGGCTGATCCCGGCGTTATGCTCGAGGAAGGTCTCGGAGAAGACCCATCCGGTCAGGGATTGCTGTGAAGGATCGTGCCCCATGATAGGATGATAGCACGCTGCGGCAGAGAGGCCAAGATGACGTTTGCCGGGCGATCAGACTTCACGGGTCTTCCAGCGTCCCAGGGAGAACCAGATCAGGAGCGCGGCTCCCTTGAGGACCG
>DATKYL010000117.1:0-4634 GCA_035528515.1 Acidobacteriota bacterium
CGCTCCGCCTTCTCCCGCGGGGCAGGCCATGAACGGGTTGATGTCCAGCTCGCGGATCAGGGGGAAATCGCTGACCAGATGGGACACGGTCACGAGCGTCTCGACCAGCGGCTCTGTGTCAACCGGAGGTGCGCCCCGGTAGCCGGAGAGAAGCTTGCTTCCCCTGAGGCTGGCGAGCATCTCGCGCGCGTCCTCGGGTGTCACCGGCGGCAGTTTGAAGACGATGTCGCGGACGACCTCGATGAGGACGCCGCCGATCCCGCACATGACCATCGGTCCGAACTGGGGATCGCGCATCATCCCGATCGCCATTTCGATCCCGCCCTTGACCATCGGCTGAATCAGGATGCCGGGGTCGGCGAGGTTGTTTCGTGCGGCTCGGTGCAGGAGCGTGTCGTAGTGGCGTCCGAGTTCTTCGGCATTGCGCACGTCGGTCACAACGCCGCCGATCTCGGTCTTGTGGGCCAGGCTTTCGGCGTCGAGCTTGAGTACGACCGGGTAGCCGATCTCTGCGGCGATCTGCCGGGCGTGATCGTGATCGCGGGCCCGGACCAGGCGCGCCGTCGGAATCCCGCAACACGCCAGCACCTCCAAAGCCTCCCCACCCAGAATCTGCCGGTGTCCCTCGTCGGCGAGCGACTTCAACCGGGCGCGGACCTTTGCGACACACTCGGGGGCAGGGCCCATCACCCGCGCCGGCCGGCTTTGCCAGTCGTGATACTTGCCCATCATCTTCAGGACCTGGGCGATCTGTTCGGGGAAGGTGAAAACGGGAATGCCCGCCGCTTTCAGGCGTTCCGGGCCCTCCGTCCCGCCGCCGGCCCCCATGAAACACGAGAGGATGGCCTTTTTCGCTCCGGCGCTGGCCTCGACGATCGCGTCGGCGACCGCCATCTCGTCGATCATGATCGGCGGGACGAAGATACAGATGATCGCATCGACGTTGGGATCGGCAAACAAGGCGCGCAGGGCCATTCGATAGTTGTCCGGGGAGGCGGACGCGATCATGTCGACGGGATTTCCGGTGGCTGCCTCCGCCGGCAGATGGGCCTTTAACGTGGCGGTGGTCTCCGGATCGAGGCGCACAATGTCCAACCCTACACCCACGGCGGCATCGGTGGCGAGGATACCCGGCCCCCCGGCGTTCGTCAGAATCGCCACCCGGTTCCCTTTCGGGGTTGGCTGGCGGTCGAGGGCCTCGGCAAGATCGAACAGTTCCTCCATCGAATTCACACGCAGGACGCCGCATTGATCGAATAGCGCGTCGGCGCCGATATCCTCACCGGCCAGAGCGCCGGTGTGGGAGATCGTGGCGCGGGCACCGGCGACCGTACGGCCCGACTTTACAGCGATGATCGGCTTGGTCCGCGTGATCTGCCGGGCGACACGCGTAAACGCTTCGGGATCGCCAAAGCTCTCGAGGTACAAGAGAATGATCTGTGTATCCGGGTCGTCCTGCCAATACTCGAGCAGCGTATTGCCCGAGATGTCGGCCTTATTGCCGACCGACGCGAACATCGAGAAACCGATTCCCAGCCTGCGGGCGTGACCCAGAATCGCCTCGCCCAGCGCGCCCGATTGGGACATGAAACCGATCCGTCCCGGCAATGGGGCGGTGCGGGAAAACGTCGCGTTCAGCATAACATCGGGATGCGTGTTGATGACACCGAAGCAGTTGGGCCCGATCATGCGGATATTGTATTTGGCCGCGCACTTGACCAGTTCGAGTTCCCGCGCGGCTCCCTCGGGGCCGGTTTCCTTGAAACCGGCGGTGATCACGACGGCGCCGCCGACGCCTCGGATCCCGCAGGCTTCCAGCGTGGGCAGGACCAGATCGCGACGCACCATGATGATGGCCAGATCGACTGGGTCGGGAACATCCAGGATCGACGGGTAGCACTTGATCGAGTGAATGAACTTGGCGTTCGGGTTGATCGGAAACACCTGTCCCTTGAAGTCGTAGGAGATCAGGTTGTGCGTCAGTTCGCGCCCGATCGAGCCCGGGCGGCTGGTGGCGCCGATGACGGCGATCGTCTGGGGACGGAATATCTTGTCAAGCCCTGCGGCTGTGCTCACGAGACTCTCCTGAAACGGTATTGCTCTTTCGTCATGCCGATTGCCCTGTCCGGCTCTCGGCGCCTGCCGTATCTGTAGTACGTATACAACAACACTCAATTGACGGGCAATTCAAATCAACCGGAAGACCGTGACAATTGCGGTCGGCTGCCGCGCGCCCGGCGCCACCCCGGCTTCCCCAGCGTCCGTCAGCGATCATAGGCAGCGGGGGTCAACCGGTGGGCGCGCGCTGCCTTCCCGGCTCGGTCACCCCGCTAACAGGCGGGATTCAACTGCGTTTGGTCGATGCCGCGCCGGTGAAATCAGATCGCCATCGTCTTCGTATATTCCGCGCCAATCTGTCCCTTGCGGCACAGCTTGGATGCCATGAATGCGGCCGAGTGTCGGGCTTGTACCTCCAAGGCCTCCGACAAGGTTGCTTGGCAGGCCTCCTGGATGCATCGCATGATCGCGCCGCGGGCCTCGGTCACAGCCGCACCACCCGTCTCCGGCAGGCCGCTGATCTCCTTGGGGATCCCGTCGAACGCGCCTTCTTGCACCGGTCTTTCACGGAGGCCGTGATCACCGTCGCCGGCCACGTTCCAGACGGTCTGGAGTGCTTCCTCCAGCGGTCCGGCGTAGTCGACCAACCAGCCCGTCGCCTCACGGGCCTTGACCGGTGTACCCTCCAAGAGGAGCCGAGTCAGCTTGGGCCAGTGTTCGGCGGGCGCCTTCCGGAACGACCAGTGGCATCCTTCCATGCCCGGGACGACCGGGAGAGTGACCTCGGGCATGCCCAGGTCGGCGTCCTCCACGGCGATCAGATAGCGGCAGTGCATGAGCAGTTCGAGGAATCCACCGAGACAGCGCTTCCCGTTCACAAAGCCGACGCTGACCGCGAATTCATCGCGCAGGCGCCGGGCGGTCCGGGACCATTCACTCGCGATCTCGAACCCCTTGTCGGTGTTCTCCAGCGCCCCGAAGAACTCGCTGATGTCCGCACCGACCATCTGGGTGGCCAGGTGGAAGTCGCCCGTGACAATGACGCGGCCGATGCCCTCGGCTTTGAGCCAGTCGATCGCGCGATTGAGTTCGCGGTTGACGTCCTGGTTGTAGCTTTCCCGACCGATGGTGATGACGCCGATAGTGCCATCGTGCTCCGCGTTGACATAAAGCTGCTGCCATTCGGGATCGGCGATGTGCTCGAACGCATCGGGGAACCAGGCGCCGTCGGCCGCCTCGGGATGTAGGCGATGATACGCCGCCACCGTCCCAATCACGGAGTCGGCGCCGCGTTCGCGGATGAGCGCCAAGACACCGCGACGAAACTGCGCGCACAACTCGCCGATCGCGTTGATGTGCGCCAGATGGCCGCGCTTCTCGTGGAGCATCAGGCTCGTCATCTGGAACAGCGGCCCCAGTACCCAACTTTCGAAATCCATGTCGTCGGCGTCGAGCGACCAGTTGACCAGTGGCCGGAAGTGGTTGAGCGGATACCAGTTCTGTCCGCTGTCCTTGCGCTCCACCAGTTCCGGGGTGGGCGTGAAAACCTCGCCGTAGGTGCCGCTCAGGTGGTGGAGACACGACCAGGTCAGGAAGTTCGCTCCCGCCGCCCCGATGGCATCGTGGGCCCGGAATGGGTTCGCGCCGATGAGCTTGCGGACGAATTTGTCGATCTTCCAGAACGGCATATTGCTGGCGCGATGGAAGCGCAGACTCGCCAGGGTCAAACCGCAGAACAGCACATCCAGCACGAACGACCAGTGATCGCTGACCGCGATCGGGATCAGTCCCAATGCCCAGAAGAGCTGTGTGATGTCGGAAGGTTCGGATTCGACCACCTCCCAGACCTTGTTGATCTCGTGGGGGAAGGCGGGGTGCGCGATCCCGACGCCCAGCTCGGAACTCGGGAATCCCGACGTGACCGAGCGGATGGCGATTTCGGGGAAGGTGTCACGGAAAACCGCGTAGTGGGACTTCTTGATTTCGAGTAACTCGGGAATCGCCTCGAGCAGGAAGCGCGGTTTCAAACGTTTCAACTCCGCCGGCACGTGTTGGCCGTCGTAGTAAAGTTGCGTGATGTTCGCCATGATCCGGCCGGCGCCTGCCCGACCGAAGGCCCGCGCCAAGCCGGCGTATTGCCGGCCGATGCCGTCGGGCGTGCCGGGAAGATCGAGTCCGACGACCGGCACATCGAAGGGCAGCAGCCGGGCGCCGAGCTGCATGGCCTTGCCGGCGCCGACGATGCCGTTGACGCCCGAGATCACCATTGGGCCGCGATCACCCGGTTGGCCGAACACCCGGTTGACCAGATCACCGGCATCGACGGGGAGCCGCCCGTTCTTGAAGATGTCGAGGACGGTGCCCAGTCCTATTGTCTGGAGAGTCGTTTCTCTCATCGTCTTGTTCATCTCGCTTGATCTCCCTATGAAACCTTGAAGATCGCCGCGATGCCGATATCACCCGCGGCGCACCCGAAGATGAGCACGTAGCCCCCACCCAGCGACACCGCCTCTTCCAGAGATTCGATCAAGACTCTGGTGAGCGTGGGTCCCTGGGGGTGCCCCCAGACTAAGGGA
>DATKYL010000118.1:0-3152 GCA_035528515.1 Acidobacteriota bacterium
ACACCCCGACGCGGGGGAAACATCACCTGATGTGCGTCGACGACCGCGGACGCTCACAGTCGATCAGCTTCGAGGTGAGGTAAGCGCCACGGCAGCAACCGATCCGCCCACGTGCATGCCGGAACCCTGGGCCCGCCCGTACCGCATCGGCCGTAGCTCGAATCTCTTGACTTCTTGCATGCAATGGGGTCAATTTGGTGTTGGTGTACGTCGGCTCGCATCCCATGCCCTGAGAGTAGCCCAACGGGATTGTATCTCGCACATGGTTTCTTCGCGGACCCGGATTTGATCGACGGTCAGCGGAGACGCGTGCCCCCGGGCTTTGGCGTCGGCTCCTATAGGCCGAGGCCGACGGACGCGTCGTGATCGCAAATGTCTGACCCGTACCAGAACCCGCTCTGAGAGTTGTCCCAAACCCGTCTTCTTGACGGGACAATCGACTGAGACTTAACCGGGCCGCAATCGGCCACAAGGTTCAGAAGATGATCTGTAGGATGCAACGACCTCACGGTACCGGCGTCGCCAATGGCGCGTCCGGCGGCCGGACATTCACGCGCCGCCTGCCTCGAATCGTCCTGATACTCCTGTCGCTGGGTCTTCTGTCGTCTGCCACTGTTGCAGTCGCCCAGGGCCCGGGTTTGTACAAGGATGGTCAGAAGCTCATCGACTTTGAGGATGTGCTCTCCTCCTCACTGGAGCAGTTGAGCGATCCGCAGCCGGCCCGGTCCGCCGCCCGGCCGGCGCTCCACCAGTCCATCAGCGATGTGACCCGGTCGCGCTCGTTCCCCGAACGGGATACCTATCTGCGCAGCGTCGGAGAGTGCCGAAAGCTGGTCAGTCGCGCGACCGCAGAGGGCTCGCTCCAGCCGGCCGCCGGTGACGTGACGAGACTACTCAATCTCAAGCACAACCTCTCGCAGACCGGGCAGGCTCTGCTGGACCGGTATGAACGAATGGCCGACGATCTGGCCCGCGCCGGGTTTTCCGCGGAGAAGCTCGCCCGCCATACCGGGGCGATCGAACGGCAGCGCCAAGCCTTAGCAGGTCTCACCGGCCTCTTGTCGGATCTCAGCGACGCCGAGACCGCGGGGGATCAGGCCGGTGCGGCACAGGCCTTGTATGAGCTGCAGCAGTTCTTCGCGGATCAAAGCCCGCCGCCCAACCCTGCTCTGTTGGATCCCACGCCCAGGCCGATGCTGCTCGAGCCGGTCGCGCCCCCACCGATCCGTGATGATGCGGACCAGCGGCGCCCGGCGGCCTATCCGCTCGCGAGCGCCCAGGCAGCGGCCTACGATCCGGCCGATCTGGTCGAGACCGTCGATATTCAGTTCACCGACGATATCGTCGCGCTGGCGGCGGAACTGAATCACTCCCCGGCCGCCATTTATGAGTATGTGCGCAACAACTGCACATTCGAGTCCTACCTCGGATCCCGGAAGGGCTCGCAACAGACCCTGGAACACATGTGCGGCAATGACTATGATCTGGCGTCCCTGACGATCGCGCTCCTGCGGACCTCGGGCATTCCGGCCCGCTACGCCGGCGGTCGCTCCTACGTGCCCGCCGATCGCGTGAAAAACTGGCTCGGGTTTGATGATCTCCTCAGTGCCGCGATCATGCTCCAAACCGCCGGTCGCCAGGTCAGCCTGCACGGCCCGACGGGCGACACCACCGGCCTCTCGTTCAAACGTGTCTGGGTGGAGGCGTGGGTTCCGTTCGTCAACTATCGCGGTACAGTGAACGACAGTCTGGGGTGCATGTGGGTGCCGCTCGATCCCGCCTTCAAACAGTATGACTACGATCCGGGCATCTACCTCTACGGCGAGATGAATTTCAACGCTGGTCTTTTCCTCAGCGACTACTATTCGACCTTCCACGCCGATCCGCCGATCGAAGCGTTCAAGCAACTGATGATCGACTCGCTGGCTGTCTATCACCCGGGCGCGACCTACGATGACCTCTTCCGTTCGCGTACGGTGATCGCCGAGGCCGACGGGATAATGCCCGGTACGCTGCCGTACGAACTCTTGTCCTACGACAGCTCCTTCTCGGAAATCCCGGCGGACATGCGTTATGGCATCGGATTCCATGTCTACAATTCCGGTGCCAGCCTGGACTACACGACGACATTGCCGGAGATCGCCTCGAAGCAACTCACGCTCTCCTATGTGGGGGCAACGGCCGGCGATCAGAACATCATCGACACCGCCGGCGGTATCTGGAACATCGAGCTCCCCTGGATGGTCGACCTGGTACCGGTCGTGAACGTCGATGGCTGTGAGGTCGCGCACGGCACCGGCGCCGTCATGATGGGAGAGGTCCAGAATTCGGACATGTCCTTCACCCCTCCGTCGGGCGCGCCCGTTCAGAGCCCCTTCGTCTACAACTACATTACCGCCGGCAATTCCCAGGGGCTGGGGGTCGATACCGAAGACGCGCTGCCGTCACTCCCGGAGTCCCCGGAGACCGCCTGCGCAGAGGATAATCTGCAGCAAGTCCTGCATCAGACTTCGCTGACCTACCTCAACAATGTCGACATGGCCGACGATGAGCTGGCGGGGCTGATGCATGTCGTTCTGACCAACGACATCGCCGAGGCGATTGTCGAAAACACGGTGAGCATCGGCTACGGGCCGTACGGCGCCGTTTCGTTCACCTGGACCGGTATGATTGTCGACGCCGATCGCAAGATCGTAGGTCCGTACTCGGCCTACGGCTACAACATTCTCTGTGATTTCATGAAGATCAGCGGTGCGGATGGCTCGGTACAGGAGAACCGCCTCTTTGAGACACTCTATGATGTCGAGGCGGTCTCGACCATCAAGATCTTCGAGATTTGCAGCGACTCCGGCATCGCCCTCTGCACCCTGACATCGGGCGGCGTCACCTGTGCTACACTCAATCAGCCGGAATACGTCATTGATCAGATCGAGGCCTGCGTCGAGGGCGGCAGCGAGGTCGTCATCCCCCAGAGCCAGTTGACCTATTACGACTGGATCGGTACCGGGTGGACGTGCATGAATCCGGATGGCTGCGGCGCGGGCTATATCATTTCCGGCGGCAAGAGCGGTGAAATCCACGCCGGCGGCGAGACGGTTGAAGAATGGGATGTGACCTATCCGAACCTCCTCTGTCTCCAACCGATCGGACCG
>DATKYL010000119.1:0-10298 GCA_035528515.1 Acidobacteriota bacterium
GGTTCTTTTCGACGATCGCCCGGAAAGGGCCGGCGTCAAGTTCGCCGACGCCGACCTGATCGGCATCCCCTGGCGGGTCACGGTCGGATCGAAAGGTCTGGCTAAAGGGGCCTGGGAGGTCAAACGGCGCGATCGCGAGGAAATCGAGTTGGTGCCCGCCGAGGCGGTCACCGCCCACCTGCGCGCCGCCGTAGATCAGGCGCTGGCGGCAGCCGATCGGGTGGCGCGAGAAAAGGTCCCGGCATCCTGAGTCTGACGGGTATCGAGCCCACCGTAGAGGGCGGTACGCCAGCCTCAAAGAGAGGCTGGACCCTCGAAATTCCTGTTGCCTGCCTCTTTAAGCGGCTGTAAATTAAGAGGTTCTGGAGTGGTCAGCCACTCCAGATGGTATTTTGGCCGTTTCTTGAGGTCTTTGTCTTGGGGAACCGAGGAGACCAGAGTATCGTTGAACGCCTTCAGGACACAGCGGGGAACGTCGCAACCCGCTATGGACTGGAACTGGTGGAGCTGCTGCACCACCGCGCCGGCCGGTACCAGACGTTGCGCGTGCTCGTGGACAAGGTGGGCGGCGTGACCATCGAAGAGTGCGAGGCCGTTTCCCGCCGTCTGGCAGCGGATCTCGACGCGCTTGACCTGATCGCAGGCCGCTACACTCTGGAAGTCTCCTCACCGGGTCTCGACCGGCCGCTGAAGACCACCGCCGACTTTCGGCGCAAGATAGGACGTGCCGTGACGTTGCGGTTTAAGGAGAACGAGAAGAAGACGCAAACGATTACAGGAACGATTGAGGATGTCGACGACACGGCGGTGACGATCGGAGACCGGACGATCGAGTGGGCGCGCGTGATCGAAGGTAAACTGGAAATCTGAGGCCCGCCGGCCGACCTTGAGTCGCCGCCGGGAAGCAAGAGACGATGCCGATGGAATTTGATGTCATGGAGGTGATCCACCAGATCACCAAGGCCAAGAACCTCGATCACGAGTATGTTCTCGAGACGATCAAGGAAGGCCTGCTGACCGCGGCGCGGAAGCGTTTCGGCGAGATCGAAAACATTCGCGTCCACATCGACCGCAAAGAGGGCGAAGTCTACATGGTCGCCGTCAAGACAGTGGTCGATTTTGTCCGCGACGCGCAACGCGAGGTCTCGCTGATCGACGCTCAGGAGATCGACGAGGAATCCGAGATCGGCGACGAGATGGAGATCGAACTCCCGTTCGAGAGTTTCGGTCGCAACGCGATTGCCGCCACCAAGCAGATTCTGGTGCAGCGCATTCGTGAGCGGGAGCGCGAACTGGTCTACGCCGAGTACAAGGATCGCGTCGGCGAAGTGGTCACCGGCGTGGTGCAGCACATCGACAAGGGCACCATTGTCGTCAACCTCTCGGGCGCCGAGGCCGTCGTCCCCCACAAGGAGCAGATCCCGCGCGAACGGTTCCGGCAGGGCGACCGCATCCGCGCCTACATCGCCGAAGTGCAGCCCAATCTCAAGGGCCCCCAGATTATCCTCTCGCGCGCACACATCGGCCTGCTCCTGCGCCTGTTCGAACTGGAAGTCCCCGAAATCTTCGAGCGGATCGTGGAGATTCGGGCGGTGGCGCGCGAACCCGGGGAACGTTCGAAGGTGGCGGTGGTCTCGATCGACGACCGCGTCGATCCCGTCGGCGCCTGCGTCGGCGTCAAGGGCGTGCGCGTGCAATCGATCGTGCGCGAACTGGCCAATGAGCGCATCGACATCGTCCCCTGGGATCCCGACCCCGAGATGTTCGTGGCGCGGGCGCTCGCGCCGGCCCGCGTGGTCCAGGTCCGCACCAACCACGAAGACAAGGCAATGACCGTCATCGTCGATGACGACAAACTCTCGCTGGCCATCGGGCGCAACGGGCAGAATGCGCGCCTGGCGGCGAAGCTGACGGGCTGGAAGATCACGATTCGCTCCGAGTCGCAGTACCTCGCGGAGAGGTCCCTCACCCTCGACTCCAAAACGCCGCTCGACGAGCTGCCCGGAATCGGTGAGGTCACCCGCGAACGCCTCGAAGAGGCGGGGATCGGCTCGATCGAAATCCTGGCGGCCAAGAACGCGGATGAACTCACCGCGATTGAGGGTGTGGGCCCGAAGACCGCCGCCAAGCTCATCGAGTCAGCTCAGGACTTCGTCGCGCAACAGGTCGACTATTCGGCCCCCGAAGCCGACGACCGTCCCGGCAGCAGATTCGGCGACGAACTCTTCGAAGCCGTCCCGGAGGAAGAAACGGTCGAGGACAAGGCGGAGACTGACAAGGAAGAGTCACAGTCCAAGGAGACGGGAACCACTGAGGAAGTGTAGCCGCGGACAGCGCGATGCCTGATCGGCAAGAACGGAATGGACGATGTCGAGTAAGCGACTCTACGAAGTAGCACGCGAACACAATTTGTCCAGTGATGCGCTGATGGCGCTGGTCGCGCGCCTCGGTTTCGAGGTGCGCAGCCACATGAGCGTCGCGTCTCCCGAAATCCTCGAGGCAATCGACGAGGAGTTTCGGCAGCAACGCGAGTCGCTGAAAGCGGAAATCGCCCGTCGGGAGAAGAAGACCCGCGAACGCAAGGCGCGCGTGCGCCAGGCCGCCGAGCAGGAAGCCCAGGTCGCACGCGATGCCCAGGAAGCCGCGGATAAGCTGCGCAAGGAAGAGGAAGAGCGCAAGGCCAAGGTAGCGGCCGAGGTAGCGGCCAGGGAAAAGGAAAAGGAAGCTGCCGCCGCGCCACCCCCGCCGCCCCCACCTCCGCCGCAGCCCCCGCCGGTCACCAAGCCGTTCGCGCCCGGCGCGCGGCCAGCCCCGCCGCCGCGCATACGCCCGGCCGCCAGCACCATCGCGGGCCGGCCCGCCGGCGCCACCATGTCCTCCAGAACCGCGGCGCGGCCGCAAATGCAGACCCCGGGACTCGCCGGCGCTCCGCCGCGCCGACGCCGTCGCCGCGGGCCGAAGAAGAGACGTCAGCGTGTCGATCAGCGTGACGTTGCCGCCAGCTTCCGCAAGACGATTGCGGAACTCGGCACACGCTCCAAGTCCCGGCGCCGCCAGCGGCGCGAGGGCGGCATCGACACTTTGCCCGAGCCCACCCGCACAATCGAAATCAACGAGTTCATGTCCCTCGCCGAACTGGCGCACAAGATGGAGGTCACCCCCACACAGGTCGTGGCCAAGTGCCTCGAACTGGGAATGCTGGCTACCGTCAATCAGCGCCTCGACCTCGACACCATCGAGACCATCGCGCTGGAATTCGACTACAGCATCAAATTGGTCGAGGAAATCGGCGAGGAAACCCTGGCCGAAGAACCGGACTCGGAAGAATCGCTCAAGCCGCGTCATCCCGTCGTCACGATTATGGGTCACGTCGACCACGGTAAGACCTCGCTGCTCGATCATATCCGCGAGTCCAACGTCATCGCCGGCGAAAAGGGCGGTATCACACAGCATATCGGCGCCTACGCGGTCGAATTCCGGACCGGGCGCATTACGTTTCTGGACACGCCGGGCCACGCCGCCTTTACCGCGATGCGGGCGCGCGGCGCGCAGGCCACCGACATCGTGATTCTGGTCGTGGCCGTCGATGACTCGGTGATGCCGCAGACGGTCGAGGCGATCGACCACGCCAAAGCCGCCGGGGTGCCGATTATCGTCGCCATCAACAAGATGGATCTGCCCGGTGCCGATCTGGAGCGGGTGAAGTCGCAGCTTGCCGAACACGGTCTCACGCCCGAGGAGTGGAGCGGTGATACGATCATGATTCCCGTGTCGGCCAAGACCGGCGAGGGTGTCGAGAAGCTGCTCGAAATGGTCCACCTCCAGGCGGATGTCCTGGAACTGAAAGCGAATCCCGATCGCCGCGCGCGCGGCGTCATCATCGAGGCGCAGTTGGACCGCGGGCGCGGTCCGCTGGCCACCGTTCTGATTCAGAACGGCACGTTGATGGTCGGCGACTACTTTGTGACCGGCTCCTATTCCGGCCGGGTGCGCACGATGGTCAATGAGCGCGGTCACACAGTGGAAGCCGCCGAGCCGGCGAGCCCCGTCCTGGTCACCGGCGCAGACGGCGTCCCCCAGGCCGGCGATACGTTTATCGTATGCGAGGACGATCAGCAGTCCCGCACGATCTCACAGATGCGCGAACGCCTCCGGCGCGAACAGGCCCATCATCGGATCCAGAAAACGTCGCTGGCCAACATCTACGACCGCATCCAGGAAGGCGCCGTTCAGGAACTGAAGATCGTCATCAAGGGCGACGTGGACGGTTCGGTCGAGGTGCTCGCCGATACCCTCGCGAAGATCAAGTCCGAAGAGGTGCAGGTGAACGTGATCCACCGCGGCGTCGGTGCGATCAACGAGACGGACGTGCTCCTGGCCGCTGCGTCCGAGGCCGTGGTCGTCGGTTTCCACGTCCGACCCGATACCCGGGCGCGCGAAGTCGCCGCCCGCGAGGGTGTCGACGTCCGCCTCTATGACATCATCTACGAGGTCGAGACCGACATCCGCAAAGCCCTCGAAGGGATGCTGGCGCCGATTCAGATCGAGGAGCGCAGCGGCGAAGCGAAGGTCAAGGAAACATTCCGGATTTCAAAGATCGGTACCATCGCCGGCTGCGAGGTCACCGAGGGTGTCGTCCGCGCCAAGAATCGGCTGCGCGTCATCCGCGACGGCGTCACGGTTTACACCGGTGTGCTGCATACCGTCCGCCGGTTCACCGACGCGGTCAGCGAAGTCGAAGCCGGGCTCGAATGCGGTTTGAAGATCGAAGATTTCAATGATGTGAAGGTCGGCGACGTATTCGAGTTCTTCCGGATCGTGGAGAAGCAACGCAAGCTGGAATAGGTCGGATCGCCGGGGGGGGCGCTGCGCACCGTGATCGGCAGTCTACGGATGGAGTTGCGGCTTCCCGGATGCCGCAGCCTGAAAGAGAAACGCAGCATCCTGCGCCGGTACCTGGAGAACATGCGCCGCACCTATGGAGTCGCCGTGGCGGAAGTCGACGCACACGACAGCCTGCAGCACGCCGTCATCGAGGCGGCCGCCGTCAGCAACGCCCGCGCGCAGTTGCACCGGGTATTGACCAAACTGATGCACGACGCCGACCGCCCCGGCGAGATGACGCTGACCGACTGTGAGATGTCGATTTAGGGGGGGGATCGCGACGATGAAACCAGCCGACCGACGACGCCGGGTCGCCGACGAAATCAAGCGATTGGCGGCCGAGATCCTTTTGCGGGAGATCCACGACTATGATATGCGCATGGTGACCGTGCTGCGGTGCGAGGTCACCGGCGACATGAGCGAAGCCACAATCCGCTATTCCGTGCTCGGCGACGAAGCGAAGCGCGAAGAATGCGCCCGGCATCTGACCCGAGTCACCGGTTTCATCCAGCGTCGGATCGCCGACCAAATCAAACTGTATCGCACGCCCCGCATCAAATTCGTCTTCGACCGGTCGATCGACGACGGCATCAACCTGCAGCGCCTTTTCGACCAGATTGACCGTGAACGCGAAGAGAATGACTAAAACCGCCGCGGCGGCAGTGGCGCGACAGCTCGCCGACGCCCGTCACATACTGCTGACGGCGCATCGGGATCCCGACGGCGACTCGCTGGGATGTCAACTCGCCTTCTACGAATACTGGACCCGGCAGCGCGGGCGCACGGCCGACGTCATCAATCAGGGCACGCTGCCCTCCAAGTACCGTTTTCTCGATCCGCAATCGATCGTGCAACGTACGCCACGGACCGCCCGCAACACCCGCTGGGATTGCGTGATCGTCTTCGAGTGCTCCGCCCTCGATCGGATCGGATCGGTCGCGCGACTTGTGCCGCCTGATTTGCCGATCATCAACATCGATCACCACGGTCACAACGACGCGTACGGCGCGATCAATATCGTTGACCCCGCCGCCGCCGCTTGCGGGGAGATGGTCTACGATCTGTTCCGCCACTGGAAAGCCGATATCACACCGGCGATGGCGAGCAACCTCGCCGTCGCGATCCTCACCGATACCGGCCGCTTCTACCATCCCTGCACGAACGTCCGCACGCTGGAGATTACGGCCGCCCTGATGCGACGCGGCGCGAATCTGACCGAACTGGCTACGCATGTCTATCATTCGCTCTCACAGCGGCAGTTCCGGCTGATCCATCATATCCTCGGCCGCGCCGAACTCCGGGCGGGGGGGAAGATTTGCTTTTTGATTCTCTCCGCTCGAGATCGGCAGCGTTTCGGTGTGCCGATGCAGGATCTCGAGGGTCTCGTTGATGACACTCTGAGCGTGGCCGGCGTGCGGGTCGGCGCGCTTTTGCGCGAACTCGCCCCGCGCCGCACCAAGGCCTCGTTGCGGTCCGCCAACTCGATCGATGTGGCGGCCGTCGCCCGCCAGTTCGGCGGCGGCGGGCATCGGAATGCCGCCGGCTGCGTGATTGAACGGCCGTTGCGCGAGGCGGCCGACCTGCTGGCAAAAACCATCGGCCCGATGGGCGGCCGCGCCTCCTGACGCGGTCGAGTCATCCCGCTGTGATCTGTGCATCCCCGAGGGAGCCACGCATGACGCAACCGCGAATCGACCTACCGGGCGCTTTGCTGATCGACAAGCCCGTCGGCATGACGTCTCACGACGTGGTCGATGCCGTCCGCCGGCTCTACCGCACGCGTGCCGTCGGCCACTGCGGCACACTCGACCCCGCCGCTTCCGGCCTGTTGATCATCCTCGTGCGGCGCGCCACCAAGGTGGCCGCGCTCTTCTCGGAACAGGACAAGACCTACCGGGCAACGCTGCACCTCGGCGCCACCTCGGATACCGGCGATGCGGACGGTCGGATCACGCCGGGCCCGGAGGTGCCGCCGCTCGCGCAGCCGGAGTTCGAGTCGCTGCTGAAACGTTTTCAGGGAGATGTCACCCTCGCGATTCCCGCTTACGCCGCTGTGCGCTCCGGTGGACGCCGGCGTCACGAGCTGGCACGACGCGGCCTGCCGGTCCCCGAAGCCTCGCGCACCGTGGCGATCCGAAACATAGACGTGCTGCGCTACGAGCTGCCGCGGATCGAACTCCGGATAGACTGTTCGGCGGGCACGTACATCCGTTCACTGGTCGAAGCGATCGGCGACGCCGTCGGCTGCGGCGCGTACCTCGCCGGCCTGCGCCGGGAACGATCCGGCCTGTGCCGCGTCGAGGATGCGTTCCCGCTCGAGACGCTCGCCGAACGGAAATCCTCCGAAGAGGGTCTGCCACACCCGCAACCTTTCGAAAGACACCTGGCGCTGCCGATCATCGAACTCTCTGCTGCACGCGCGTTCGCAGTGAGTCAGGGCCAGGCGTTGCGAGCCGAAGATATCGTCAGCATCGAAGGACAATTCGAATCCGGCGCGACCGTGCTGCTCCGTCCCAGGGGCGGGCGCGTCGTGGCGGTGGCCGAAGCCCGCTTTTCCTCAGCGACCGGACCCGACGCGGCACAGGGCGGCACGCCATTCCGCTACCGGCGTGTGCTGATCTGAACTGGACCAGGAGATGTTGCCGATCACACCTGCCATACCACCGACGGCCGATCTTGTCTGCGTCACCGATCCGCGCGAGGCACGCGATCGCCTACAAGGACCGTGCGTGGTCTGTGTCGGGACCTTTGACGGTGTTCATCGCGGCCACCAGGCGATTCTCGCAGAGGGGAAAGTGCGGGCCGACGCCTTCGGACTCCCGCTCTGGGCACTGTGTTTCCACCCTCACCCGAAAACGATCGTGGCACCGGATGACGCCCCCTTGCTTCTGACCGAGCCGTCCGAGCGGCAGGCACTCCTGGGCGCCTACGGCGCCGATGGCGTGCTGATGATGCACTTTGATGCGACGCTTGCGCGCACCTCGGCCGAGGACTTCGCCCAAAGCGTGCTGATCGATCAACTGCGCGCCCGCGCAGTGGTGGTGGGCATGGACTTCGGATTCGGCCGCGGCCGGCGGGGGAGTGCGGCGTTTCTCCGCGAATGGGGAAAGAACGCTGGAGTCGAGATTGTCGTAGTGGACCTGGTCAGATCCAATACCGACGATGACGGGAAAACCATCAGCTCCAACGTGATACGTAACGCCCTCATCAACAACGACTTCGGGCTGTCGGGCGAGCTTCTCGGCCATCCTTTCCCGGTCAGTGGGCAGACCGAGCCCGGCGCCGGCCGGGGACGGAAATACGGATATCCCACTTGGAATTTGGCTTTGTCTGATAGTAAATTACCCCCGCCGGTGGGGGTCTACGCTGCAATGACCGCACGTTCGACCCCTCGACCGGCGATGGTGTATTACGGCTCACGGCCGACCTTCGGCGACCGGAAGGCTCTCTTGGAGGTTCATGTCTTGGAGGGCGACGAGCAGGACCGGACGCCCCGGGAGGCGATCGAGGCCGTTTGGCTTTGCGAGTATGTACGTGCCGAACGCCGTTTTGAGGGGGGAGCTGATCTCGCACGACAATTGGCCGACGATGCCCGCGCCGTGCGTAGAAGACTCTCATTGTCCGATATAGTAAGGAACCCGTGAGACTGTTAACCGTTGCATGAAGGGAGACATACCGCAAGTGCCTGAAGAACAGGAGAAGAAAAAGGCGATCATCGAAGCATACCGCCTCCATGAGACCGACACCGGTTCGCCGGAAGTCCAAGTCGCACTCTTATCATCGCGAATCGCGCAGTTGACCGAGCACCTCGAGGGGCACAAGCGCGATCATGCGTCACGGAGGGGGTTGTTGCTGATGGTGGGCCAGAGACGGCGCCTGTTGAATTACCTGCGCCGTTCCGACGTCGAGGCTTACCGTCAACTGTTGCAGAATCTGAACCTGCGCAAGTAGCTTGCGCCGCCGGGCGGCAGGGGAATCGTCTCGCGACGGGACCTGGGAAGACCGTAAGTCGCTGTACCCTCGGCCCCGAGGCGAGCCGTCCGCCCCCGCGACCACCGTCGACCGACGGTACCGTGTCGCCCCCCGGTGAAACTCAAGAGAGGCCGCCGTCTGCCTGTGGCAGAGGCGGAGGTATTTATGGTGGAACGTATTGAACTCGAATTCGGAGGACGGCCGTTCTCTATCGAAACGGGCCATATCGCCAGGCAGGCGAACGGCGTCGCTCTGGTACGTCACGGGGACACGATCGTGATGGCCGCCGTGGTCGCGACCAAGGAACCGGTCCCCGACCGCGGTTTTTTTCCCCTGATGGTCGACTATCGGGAGAAAGCCTATGCCGCCGGGAAGATCCCCGGTGGTTTCTTCAAACGTGAGGGACGCCCGTCCGAGAAAGAAACGCTCTCGGCGCGGATGATCGACCGGCCGATCCGGCCGCTGTTTCCCAAGGGGTACGGGCATGAGATTCAGATCCATGTCAACGTGCTTTCCTCGGATCAGGAAAACGACGCCGACGTGCTCGGCATCTGCGCGACCGGCGCGGCACTGGCCGTGTCGGACATCCCTTTCGAACACATAATCGCCGGTGTTCGGGTCGGGCAAGTGAATGGCGAGTTTGTGATCAATCCGACGTCGGCACAGTTGGCGGAATCGGACATCAATCTCATCCTGGCCGCCACCGGTAGCGACGTCATCATGGTCGAGGGCGGCTGTCTCGAAGTCGCCGAACATGATCTCGCCGCCGCACTGGAGTTCGGCCTCGGCGAGGTGCAAGCGATCATCGAGGCGATCAAGGAACTCCGCCGTAAGGCGGGGAAGGAAAAGAAGATTTTCACCCCGGCTGTCGCCGCCTCGAATCCGGAACAGGCCGTGCGCGATCTGGCGGCCGCACGCGTGCGTGAAGCGATCGCGATCGTTGATAAACAGGAGCGCGAGGATGCTATCGACCAGATCAACGTCGATGTTCTCGAAGCGTTGAACGAAGAGTTCCCGGAGCAGGAACGCGCGATTGCCGGTGTCATAGGAGACATTGTCAAGCATGACATGCGGGAGCGCATCCTCAACGATTCGCTGCGTAGCGACGGGCGCGGTCCGGACGATATCCGGCCGATCACTTCCGAAGTCAACTTCCTGCCGCGCACTCACGGCTCGGCGCTGTTTACCCGCGGCCAGACGCAGTCTTTGACCGTGGTGACGCTCGGCACCAAAGTCGACGAGCAGCGCATCGACAATCTGATGGGAGATACGAGCAAGAGCTACATGTTGCACTACAACTTCCCGTCATACTCGGTGGGCGAGGTCCGGCCGATCCGCGGCCCTGGCCGGCGGGAAATCGGACACGGCGCCCTCGCGGAACGCGCGATTCAGCCGGTCATCCCGAATGAGGATATCTTCCCGTATACCATCCGGGTCGTCTC
>DATKYL010000120.1:0-2892 GCA_035528515.1 Acidobacteriota bacterium
CCGCTCTCTAAGGTCGGATACCACTTGCCGATCTCGAGCACCCGCTCCTCGGCCTGCGCCGGCGAGAACATGCCGAGAACCATCACCGCGGCCAGACCGGCCCACAGCATGTGTTTCATGCGTGAGGAATTCGGATCCACCGTGAATCTCCTTTCATTTCCTGTGTCCAACGATACGGTCGTGTCGCCGGGACAACTCTACGCCGTCTGCAACTGCGAGGTGCAGTGCGGGCAACGAACCGCCTTGATCGGAATGGTCGAGAAGCAATGAGGACAGTCCTTCGTCGTCGGCACGGCGGGCGCCTCTTCCTTCTTGGCCTGCAGCTTGTTCATGTTACGGATGACGATAAAGATCGCAAAGGCGATGATCACGAAGCTGATGATCGTATTGATGAACAGCCCGTAGTTGAGCGTCACCGCTCCCGCCGCCGCGGCATCCGCCTGGGTGGCAAACGGCCCGGCCACTGCCCCTGACTTCAGCACGATGAAGAGGTTGGAAAAATCAACGTCGCCCAACAGCAGGCCGATCGGCGGCATGATCACATCCGCCACCAGCGATTTGATAATGGCGCCGAATGCGGCGCCGATGACGATACCGACGGCCATGTCCACCACATTGCCGCGCATCGCGAATTTCTTGAACTCTCCCAGCATCGGTCTCCTCCTTAGCGGGATTGGCTGATTTGCCGATTACAGATTACCGTTTGGCATCTATGTCAACTCAGACCTTAAGCCGCACCGGCCTGGGTCCGCATGTGCACTCCCCGCTGCGGGAACGGGATTTCACCCCCCGCGCGTCGAACGCCGTCAGACTCCCCTCGGCATTCGCCCGAAGCGGCAGCCGACGGACGACGCCCCGGGGCACGCGGGCGGTGATCCAGCCAATGAAAAACATGACGACCGCGCCGATGACCTGCAGCCCGTAACGCATTCCGCTGTTCAGGAGTTCATCGAATCGCTGTTCCACCAGACCCTCCTTGAGCGACTCAGCACGACGTCTCTACGCGAAATCCTGACAAGCACGCTGTGGCAGCGCCACAGAATAATGGCAAACAGGAGAAAATGAAAGGATGTTCCCGCCCTTCCTTTGGCGTTGATCTGCCGGGCCCCGATCACCTATCCTACCGACGTGGACGAGGGAGAAAAACAGACGCTGGCCGTCCTGGGTGCGGGAAGTTGGGGAATCGCGATCGCCCGCCACCTCGACCGGATCGGACATACGGTCCGTCTCTGGGAATTCGATCCCGAGGCGGCGGCCTATCTGATCCGCGAACGAACCCTCGCCAGTAAATTGCCGGGCATCACCTTAGCAGACTCGATTGAAGTAACAAATGACCTGCCCGAAACGGTCGCGAACGTCCAGGCAATCCTCCTGATTACCCCCTCGACCGCGATCCGCGGCACCGCCGCTCGGCTGCGGGAATGCGGGGTAAACGCGGAGGTCGTCATCAACTTCGCCAAGGGGATCGACATCGAAACCGGCGAACGGATGACCGAGGTGATCGCCGACGAATTCCCCGGCCCGCCGGTCGTATCGCTGGTTGGGCCGTCGCACGCCGAGGAAGTCGCCCGCGATGTGCCGACCGCCGTGGTCGCCGCCTCGACCAATCCTCACGCGGCGCGCCACGCGCAACTCCTCCTGTCGACCGACCGGTTCCGCGTCTACACCAGCGACGATCCGATCGGCGTCGAATACGGCGCGGCCCTCAAGAATGTGGTGGCGATCGCCGCCGGCATCACCGACGGGCTCGGGTATGAGTCGGCCGACAACATGAAAGGTGCGCTCATTACCCGCGGCCTGGCCGAGATCACCCGTCTCGGCGTACGCATGGGCGCCGACCCGGAGACCTTCGCGGGTCTGTCCGGCGTCGGCGATCTGGTCACCACCTGCCTGTCGCGCCATTCGCGCAATCGTTACGTGGGTGAGCAGCTCGGCCGGGGGCGTAAACTCGCCGAAATTCTCGACCAGATGGCGATGGTCGCCGAGGGGGTCAACACAACCCGGGCCGCTCTCCGGTTGGCCGACCGTTTTGAGGTCGATATGCCGATTGCCCGGGCGGTCGGGGCGGTCCTTTTCGACGACCTCCCCGCCGATCGGGCCCTGGTCGAACTGATGAGCCGGCCGCTTCAGGTGGAAATCCGGCGGTGAACCAGGTCGCCCGTGCCCCTCAAGTTCTACTTTGGCTTTTCGGCCTAATCGTGTATCTTGAAACCCCATGACCGTACGCGAGCCCGAAACGGAAGAGACAGGCATCGACGGCGCCACGCGCCTCAAGCTCAAACGCCTGCCCGAGCGCAAGTACTACGCGATCTCGGACGTCGCGAAGGAGACGGAGCTGCAACCCTACGTTCTGCGCTTCTGGGAAAAGGAGTTCCCCATGCTCCGCCCCCGGAAGAGCCGGACCAACAACAACCGCCAGTACCAGCGCCGGGACATCGACCTGGTCAAGCGGATCAAACATCTGCTCTATACCGAGGGTTACACGATCGAGGGGGCGCGGCAGAGATTGAAGACGGAACCGGCCGGTGACGTGAAGAAGCCGACCGAAACCGTCAATGTGAAGACGCTGCTGGGGGATATTCGCCGCGAACTGGAAGTGATCGCGGGGCTCCTTGAATAGTCTGCGATGGACCGCAGTGCCGGCAGCGACGATGTTTAGAGGGGGTCAGGACAGCATTTCCCCATTGCTCGGGGCGTAGCGCAGCCTGGTTAGCGCACTCGCTTGGGGTGCGAGAGGTCGGCCGTTCAAATCGGCTCGCCCCGACCAACGATCCGTAACGGACGGCCTAAAGCGGCCGTCCTTCGCTTTTGGGGATATGGACTCAAGCCCACTTCGCACGCCGACGACGAGAGCCGCGTCCCGGGGCGTGAACCGATCAGGCATTTTGTAGC